>CAYMGZ010000060.1:0-2169 GCA_964390095.1 uncultured Lachnospiraceae bacterium
ACGCTGCGTATAAGCATACACACCAGACCTATCAAACTTCTCTCTTTCTATTTTGAATCTTTCCAAAAGGAAATCTAAAAATTTTTTATTTGCAGAACCATCCATCTCTATACCCCATCTTAAAAGAGCTTTGACTACACTTTTTTGGTATAATTGCCTCGCCCCTATCATTTTATCCTCAAATTCCCAAATTGTCAATCCACTGCCATATGATCCATGCGCCAAACATAAGAAAACGGATTTTTCAAAATAGAGCGGGGTATCGCGCCATCCTTTGTCTTTCATGACTTTGCGATACCCCAACCAGTTCTCTGTAGCCTTAAAATAGCTTTCCCAACGGCTTTCCAACCCTTAACCCTTTCACATTACCCGCCCAAAATCATACCCACGGTCACCTTCCATCGCCGCAGGCCGAAGCTCAAAATACACCACACCAAACTCCTTCACCGCAAAAGGAACCAAAACCTTCCCTTCCTCTCCCGCATACCTTGCGCTTGAAACGAACGGCCGTGCACCCTCCTTCAGCAATTTCTTCTGCCGCACGCTAAGGCTTTTCGGCTCCCCCATATCATGCCAGAGGCGCAGTGGGTTGCAGGTATCCTCGTCCACCGTTTTCGTCAGGAGCATATATTCTTTTTCCGCATCCACCGGGAAATCAAGCGCAATTTCCAGTTCCCTCCCCTCCCTAGTGCGCGCACTGTTCCAGACAATCCCCTGATAGCCGCCATCCGCCGTGCAACACACAATGGCATCTTCCGTCTTTAAAATACACTCCCCGCATAATTCCTTATAAAACTGGAAAACCCAGAACGTCGGTTTCGGGATACAACCGTTTGCCACCAGCCCAAAACCGCCGTGGAACGGCGTAAACGGAACCCCATGTTCCTCAAAAATATCCCCGAATGTCCAGTAGGAATAAGACTCATTCACATCCCCAAGGCGCGAGAGCTGCCCCGCGAGGTACGCCGCGTTCTGGTTCGTGTCGTGCAGCGGGCAATTCGGGATGTAAGAAGTATTAAACTCCGTGATATGGATCCCCAATCCCATAAACTCCGGGAAGCTGTCAATGATATCCCTCGTGGTTTTCAGATTGGCAAAGCCCCCTTCCGCATCGGACAATGCGGCATACCCGTAATGCCCCGACCACTGCGGCACTTCGGTCGTATAGTGGTGGCGCGTGATAAAGTCCGGATGCAGCCCTTCCCTGCGGCAAAAATTTAAGAATTCCCGGATCCAAAGCTCATCCTGCACGCCGCAGACGGCGGGACCGCCCACAAGAAAACGCTGGTCCAGCCGCTTGATGGCATCAAACGTAAAACGGAAAAGCTTAAAATACTCGCCCATGTCCGCATCCTTCCAAAAACCCGGCAGGTTCGGCTCATTCCAGACTTCGATCGGCCAGCTTACGACTTCCTCCTCCCCGTAGCGCCCCATCAGGTGGCGCAGCGTGGCAACTACCATGTCACACCACGCTTCATAACTTTTTGGCGGCGTCGTATTCCCCTTCCAGTAAAAGATCGTCTGGCTGCCGGATGCCATTTTATCCGGCATAAAACCAAGCTCAAGGAACGGGCGCAGGCCAAGCGCGCGGTAATTGTCCATCACAAGGTCGAGATATGTAAAATTGTACTCGACATGCTTTTTCCCATCCTCGTCCTCAAATTCATGGTAAATCGCCATATCATCCGAAAACAGCCCATGCCCGCGGATGTGCGAAAACCCGATTTCCTCCTGTACTAACTTTAATTGTTCAAAATACTCCTTCTGTAAGGCCAGGCCCATCCTGCCAGTCCCGATACAGAAATCGACATGGTTGTGGAAAAGAACATGGTTCCCCCGGTCAAGTTCGTAATGCCTGCTTTCCTTCATAAGCTTCCCCCTCGTAATATTTGAAAATGTTTTTCTTCCTGCCCGCTTTTAAGTATATCCACCCTCTCTTTCCCACACAATGGATTATTCTGACATATCATTGATTTATTCTATTATTTTTTGAAAAATCCACCACGCTTACCTGACAGCACTACAAAATCCCCGGATGCTTCGGCAAAACAATATATAACCGAAATCGTACAAAAACGTAAGAATTTCTTCCGTTGCGCAAAATTTCCTGCTATGTTATACTAGGATATGTTTGAAAACGATCCAAACAACATTTCCACCCGCGCAATT
>CAYMGZ010000060.1:2195-10535 GCA_964390095.1 uncultured Lachnospiraceae bacterium
GAAAAGAGGTCTGACATTGAACAAAAAAAATAAAAAACGCCCTGCCCTCCTGATGGCAGGATTTTTAACCCTTTCCCTCCTTGCAGGCTGCGGCGGCAAAGGTTCCCTCTCAAAACCGGTTCAGGGCGATGACGCTGCCCCGGTATTTAACCAGATGCTTTTAAATGACTACCAAAAGCTCCTTGAAACCGGCATCCCGACCAGCGTTTCCGCAACCGAGGCCGCGGGTTTTGGTTTCCGCACCGCCCTGATGGTCAATGACATGGTGAAAGAGGGCAGCTTTTCACGGGAATCTCCGATCAGCTTTGAAAACGGGGCTTCCTACACTTCCCTTCCCGGCATTGTTACCTTCCGCGGCAACAATTACCGTTCCAGTGCGGTCTACGGGACCGCGAACATCATCAGCCGGGAATTTGATTCCAAAAAATCCTGGTCGGTGAAAACCGGGAAACTGAAAAAAACGGTCAAAAGTGGCTATTGGACCGGGAGCTGCTGGACCGGCCAGCCGCTGATCGTGCGCTGGGGCGAGGCGGAAAAACAGGCAATGAATATTTATACAAAGAAAAAGACCAAGGCAGACCTGACCGAGGTCATTTACGCGACGGCGGACGGGCGCATTTATTTCCTCGATTTAGAGGATGGCTCAAAGACGCGCGATACTATTTCGCTCGGCTTCCCGATCAAAGGCACGGGCAGCATTTACCCGAACGGCATCCCGCTGTATTTTGTCGGGGCGGGCGACTCGATGGGCGAGAATTGCGCGAGAACCTTCGTCATCAACCTTTTGACCGGGCAGGTTATTTACGAGTACGGCTATGACGATGTTTTTTCCGAGCGCACGGATAATAACAATTTCACGGCATTTGATTCCTCCCCACTCATTGACGTGGAGACGGACACGCTGATCCAGCCGGGGGAAAACGGGATTTTGTATATCACGCACCTGAACACAAAATACGACGGCAAGACCGTGACCATCAACCCGGACGAGGTCATCAAATGGCGCTACACGACCGACCGCTCCCGCGCGGAGGAGGATACGTACTGGCTTGGCATGGAATCGTCCGCCGTTGCTTACAAGGGTTATCTCTATGTGGCGGATAACTGCGGCGATTTGATCTGCCTTGATTTAAATACAATGGAGGTCATCTGGGTGGCAAACACGCTGGATGATACAAACTGTTCCCCGGTGCTGGAGGAAGACCCGGAGACGGGAACCGCATATATTTATCTGTCCACCTCCCTGCACTGGACGCAGGACGATACGGCGTGCGGCGACATCCCGATCTACAAATTCAATGCGGCGACCGGTGAGGTCATCTGGCAGCGCACCTACCCGTGCCACACCGTTTCCGGCGTTTCCGGCGGTGTCCAGTCCACGGCACTTTTGGGGGAGAATAAACTTTCCGGGCTTGTGTATTTTACAATCGCACGCACGGGCAGCGAAAAAAAGGGCAAGATCGTTGCCTTGAGCAAACGCACGGGCGGCGAGGTATGGAGCTGCGAGATGTCCGACTACACCTGGTCCAGCCCGATCGCGCTCTACGACAAGGACGGCAATGGCTATGTGGTCCTCTGCGATTCCACGGGAAATATGTATATGGTTGACGGGCTGACCGGGGAACTTTACGATACGACGAACCTCGGCGGGGATAATGTGGAAGCCTCCCCGGCGGCGTTTGAAAATACAATCGTGGTCGGGACACGGGGGAAGAAAATTTATGGGATTGTGGTAAAATAGCAGATGTTATATGCCTTAAATGATTTCCGGACTATGGGGTTTTCTTATAGTTCGGAAAGGATTCATTTAAGGCATATTTTATTTATATAAAGATATTTTATATAAGGATATATTATTCCAAATAACACTGTGGTGCAATTAAAATGGCAGACTTCCAAACTTGGCATCAGGGGATGCTGGTTTGAATGTATACTCAAACTCATGGAACAAAGCATATGGCAACAATAAATCAAATGCTTTCAATTTTTTTGTTGACTCTACAATTTCAACATCCCTGAAAATTATTCCCCTTCCTGCCCTATAAATAGCAAAACTGCCGTTATAAATTCTACATCCCACTTGTTCACCTGTACCAAATCCGCTTAAAGTAGTGGCTTTATGAATATCCTGGAACTTAGCTGTTTTAATATCAATTTTTTTCGAACACCAAATAACCTTTGTCGAACCTGTGTCAAAAGTACAGCGCAGCGGCATCGCGGTAAGCCAGCCCGCGGCGCAGGCAGTAAGCATACGTCAGTTCCCGCCCGCTGCGGTAATGGATACCGTAATCCGTGCAGAAACCAAGCAGCGCAGAGGCCTGCACCTCGTCAAACCCAAGCGCGAATGCAATCCGGAAAAGATCCTCCCTGTCTGCCGGGAGGTTTTTGCCCTGCAGCCAGTTGCGCACCCGTTTGGCGGCGGAATCCTTTGCACCGCCCTGTTCCGTTAGGGCAAAGATCAGGCGTTCTTTTAAATCCCGCCCCGGATAGAGCCGCCTTAAAAATTCCTCGAAACCCCGGATATGGATTTTTCCTTCCAGATAGCGCGCTGCAACGGCGGGTGTCATATCCGCGGCGGCAAGGTGGTTCACTTCAAGGCCGGATTGTTCTGTGAGTTCAATTCTCATGTATTACCTCGTTTCCTCTTGTCTTTCTTTCCTGTAAGCATTATACTGTTTTTGTTTCCATATATCCAGCCTGAAAAAATCGCCGGATATATACCCCCCCCCCGAGATGCGCATATCTTATTTTGTCCACAGCCAAAAAAGGAGGAACACGGATGTACCCGAAAACCACGCCGCCATCCGGTGGGAAAAGAAAAAAAACAGCAGACAATAGTGTTTTGGCATTTTTAGAAACTGGGCAAAGCCTGCCGCTCTTTCAGGCAGGTCCTATGGTGCAGGCGCTCGCTGCCCGCTGCGCCCGGGAACCACATTTCGGTCCTATTGTGCCGGAGCGTATTTTCTTTGGGGCGGATGGCAGGCTGATGCTGCGCCCGGAAACAGAAATGGAAAATATCCCTATTTTCTCACCGTTTCGCCTTGCGATGACCGCGCCGGAGGAACGCCTGCGTCAGGCAGGCGCAAAGTCCAAGGATGGGTACGGCGCGGCGGCAGTGTACTGTCTGTGTGCCCTCTTTTTCTGCCTGCTCTTAGGGCAGGTGCCAGCCGACCCCGCCCGCGAGGGGATTGTAAAACGCAGGCGGCAGCTCCGGGATCTGGCAGGCGCGGTGTCCCCTGCCCTTAATGGGCGGCAGGGCAGGCAGGAAATGGACGACGCGGCACATACCAACGCGCTGTTCCATCTGCTGGACCGCGGGCTGCGCGCCGATCCAGGCAGACGATTTGGGAATCCTGCGGAATTACTGGGGGCGCTTTATGCCGTGGAGGAAGCATTTGACCATGCCGCCTGTCGGCTTTTTTCAGTGCAAGGTGTCCGGGGTGCGCTCACCGGGCAGACATTCCCGCTCGCAAAGCGCGTGCTGCTTGGCCGCGCGGCGGATACCTGCGAAGTAGCGTTCCCTGCGCATACGCCCGGTGTCAGCCGCATCCATTGCCGCATGGAGCTGGTCTGGGGGAGCGTGCTCATCACGGATTTACATTCCCGGTACGGCACTTTCCTTGACGGGGAGCGGCTAAAGGCGGAAAAGCCTACGGTCTGCCCGGCCGGGCAGGAGGTTTGGTGCGGGTCGGGGCGGGAGGCGGTGAAGGTTGGGTGGGGGAATGATGCCCCTCCTCCACAGCCTTATACCGATTTCTTACAAGATATGACTGACGAAAGATGAGGTATTTTGCATTTTATCAGTTATAACTTATAAAATTCATATCTTTCCCTTGTTTATCACTTATAAATGTGCTATACTGCCACCAACAACCAAAAGGGGAGGTCATATATCCATGATCAAACGTGAAATGTACATGAACCGCATCCGTCCGTTCATCGGTTCCGATCTAGTCAAGGTTATGACTGGTATCCGGCGTTGCGGGAAATCGGTTATGCTGGAACTGATCAAACAGGAACTTATGGAATCCGGTATCCACCCATCCCAGTTCATCACTATAAACTTTGAAGCCATGGGTTATTCCCATCTGCAAACCGCAAAGGCATTGCATGATGAAATCACAGGGAAAGCAGCTGCAATGGATGGAAAAATTTACCTTTTTTTTGACGAAATCCAAGAAGTGGAAGGCTGGGAGAAATGTATCAACTCCCTGCGCGTCACACTGGACTGCGATATTTATATTACTGGCTCAAATGCCAAGCTGCTGTCCGGCGAACTGGCGACTTACCTTGGCGGGCGCTATGTGGAGTTTGTGATTTATCCGTTCTCCTTTGCAGAATTCCTAGAACTTTACCATCCCATTGCGCCGGATGAGCCGACCCAAAAATGTTTCCAGAAATACCTCACCTCCGGCGGTATGCCATACCTTGCCAACATCCAGTATGTGGACGAACCATGCAGGCAATATCTCCACGACCTTTTCCAATCCGTCCAGTTCAAGGATATCGTGATGCGCAACAAAATCCGCGATGTTGATTTATTGGAACGCATCATCGCCTATGTTATGACAAATATTGGGAATACGTTCTCCGCGACCTCCCTCGCGAAATTCCTAAAAAACGAACAGCGGGGCGTTTCACCAGAAACCATCCTGAATTACATCCGGTACTGCTGCGATGCCTACCTGTTATACCCAGTAAAACGGGAGGATTTGCAAGGCAAACAGATCCTTGCCGTGGGGGAGAAATATTATATCGCGGACCATGGTATCCGCGAGGCGGTCTTTGGCGGCAACACAAAGGAAATCAACCTCATCCTTGAAAACATTGTCTATCTGGAATTGCTCCGCAGGGGGTATCATGTCACGGTCGGCAGGAATGGGGAGCGGGAAATTGACTTCGTATGCGACAGGCGCGGTGAGAAACTCTACATCCAAGTGGCCTATCTACTCGCTTCGGAGGAAACCATCAACCGTGAGTTTGGGGCATATGACCATATCCGGGATAATTTCCCGAAATATGTCGTTTCCCTTGATGAGTTTGATATGGGGCGCAACGGAATCAAACACCGTAACATCCGGGATTTCCTTTTGATGAAAGAATGGAACTAAATACTGCTCCATCGGCGCAAACCCATGCCCTAAGCGTCCCGTCATCGTGCGCCCGCCCTCGATATTACGCTTCCGCCTTTCTTTGTGTACCGCCGCAGGAATGCGGCGGTGTCGTAGGTTACTTTAGTTCTTCCTGATCCTCGCACGGAATGCCACCAGTGACGGTACAATTATCCGGGAAGCTAGAGAAAGAAGATATAAAATTGTCAACGTAATACTTGGAATCAGAAGACAAGGTAACTTCTGTCAATTGATCGCAATCGCCAAACGCTAGTCTTTGTACTATGCAATTTTTTCCAAATGCTACGCTCTTTAAATTTTTACACCCGGAAAATGCATATTCTCCTACAATAACATTTGTACCAATGGTAATAGAATTTTCATCAAAGGCAATGCCACGCGCTCCGTCACCACGCGTTCCGCCCGCAGGATGGCGTAATCCGGATAAACATCCGGCTCATAGATAACTTCGCAGCGCACCGCATGGTTCATATCGACCTCAAGCCCCCCCCACATCGGCGGCAGCATTCCAGTCATCGTCCAATAACAGGTAAATCGCATCCGCGCCAAGGAAATCGTCGCCTGCCGTTACATGGTGGTTGGTGGCAAAAATAGCGGTCGGCTTGCCTGCCTCACCCACGCCAAACCCCGTTCCCGTCCAGAAAATGGTCTCCGTATTCCCATCCTTCTGTCCCGTCCGGATGGCCAGGATACGGACAACGCCATTGCGCGCTTCATTCGGTGCGGATGCATTGTTCTTTGCCGCTGCCGGTATCCGGATGGAAGATGCACATAATAAAATGACAAGGAGCAGACTCCAAAATGTTTTTTTCATAAATAATTCCCCCTTAAATGATGTATTTAGGTTTCTGAAGATATTATACCATGTCGTTCCGACATGCTCCCTCCGGGGGATGCACACGGTTCGCCAAGGAAAATGTCCTCCCCTCTTTTTTTGCTTTTGGAGGGCATAAACCGTAGGAAAACCCTTTTCCTGATTTTACCATAGCCAAAATGAAAAAGCTAATTCTTCTTTCCATTTTTCTATATTTGACAAATGAATCCACGAAAGCGTGAAACCCGGATTCCGGGATTCCGGGAATCCAGGATTCAAGATGCATGACATATGGGGAACACCGTTGCACCAACAATTATTTTCCGCAGCCTGCGTCAAAAAAAATACTGCCGCATCTGCGGTTTCCCAACCGCAAATGCGACAGCCACATTTCAAAAATTTTCGTTAAAAACCTCATCCATCACTCGTAAAAATCATCCCGGTTCTGCCTCTCGCTCGCCCTCCGGTGGTACCGCACCGTATCCTCGCTGCAGCGCTTCATCAGTTTCTTCGCCGCGAGCGCGTCCTTGTTCATAAACCGCACATCACTGCCGAACCGGACTTCGATCAGACGCACATCCGAATTGTCGTAGACCTCGCCTTTACCGAAATATTTGTGGATGACAAGGTCATGCTCCCTCAGATCCTCAATCTCCGCGCGCAGTGCCTTGCGCTCCTCATTCTCCCTCGCCGCGTCCGCCTTGATTGACTCGGTATCTTCTTTCCCAAGGTACGCGTAATCCCTGCGTTCCCCGGTATCCTCATCATCTTCTGCCTGTCTCTTCACATAAACATCCTGATAAACCTGCTCCACCTGCGTCTCCCGGTGGTTGGCCTTCGGTTTCACCTCTGTCTTCCTTCTGCCCCGGTGGTCCTCTGCTTCCTCACTGCTTTCCTGGATTTTCATCTTTTTTAGCTGTGCCATCTTGCGGCTTGCTGCTTTCCCTGCCTCCTGCGCCTTTTTGGATTTCAGGAAAATCAAACCTGCCCCTGCGATAACGACCACGGCTAACGCCACGATGATCCCCGTGTTGCTTCCTTTTTCCTCACCCTGATCCGGCTCTTTTGTCGGTTCCGGGGTCGCGCTCACCCTTGGGGTCGGGGTTGCCTCCGGCGTTGGGGTAGCCTCCGGGGTCGGCGTTGGCTCCGGGGTTGGGGTCGGCGTGATCGTAATCTGTGTCGAAGTCTTCTCCACATAACTGCTCGTACAAAAACCCGTGATTTCCTCCCCGTTGCGCTCAAACAAAATATGGTACCACACTTTTGTTCCTACCATATCCTCACCGATGATCGTCACGCGGTCGCCTGCCTTCAGCTGGACTTTTTCCCCATTCTGTAACACCTGCTCGTTGTCCTCACCGGCCGCCACGCGGACATTTACCTTGCCCTCTGCCACGCCCTCGTAATAAATGTCCGTGTAATCCACCACCTCGGCGCACACCGGAACCGGCGGTGTCAAAGCGGCAGCCGCGCCAAACGCAAATGCTGCAATCCCAACACACAAACCTGCCCGCAACGTGCGGTAAAACCCAAAGCTTTTATTTTTATGATTGCCCATGTCTTCCCCCGTTCTGAAAGGTTTCTCGGTAACCTGCCATATCTTACAGATTGCCACCTTCTATTTTACCAGCGTTGGCGCAATCTGTCAAAGGATTTTATCGATTTTTGTCCACCATATATGTTATAAACTGCTGCGCCGTCCGCCCGGAAAGCCCGCCGTTACGCATTTCCCAGGCATTTGCCTGCTGCAGCAATTCCTCCTTCAAAAGTCCAAAATTTCCATACGGCGCGGCAAGATGGGCGACAATATCAAAATATTCCTTCTGTGTCGGAGCGCCGTAATTGATGCTGACACCAAAACGCGCTACCAGGGACAGTTTTTCCTGCATCGTATCGGAATGATGCAGCTCATCCTGCGACATATCCGAACGGTCGCCCCAAGTCTCGCGGATCAGATGCCTGCGGTTGGAGGTCGCGTAAATCAGCACATTGTCCGGCTTTGTCTCAAGTCCTCCTTCAATCACGGCCTTTAAATATTTATACTCAATCTCAAATTCCTCAAACGAGAGGTCATCCATATAGATGATAAAACGGTAATTGCGGTTCTTGATCTGTGAGATCACCGAGGAAAGATCCTCAAACTGATGCTTGTATATCTCGATCATGCGCAGGCCTTTGTCGTAAAATTCATTTAAGATTGCCTTGATGCTTGTCGATTTCCCCGTTCCCGCATCCCCGTAAAGCAGGACATTGTTTGCTTTTTTCCCGGCAACGAATGCCGCCGTATTTTCATACAGCCGCTCCTTCTGGCGCTCGTAGCCTACAAGGTCGGACATGCGCACATCATCCGTGTTCGTGATCGGAACCAGCCCCGCCCCTCCCATAAGCAAATGA
>CAYMGZ010000061.1:0-10510 GCA_964390095.1 uncultured Lachnospiraceae bacterium
TATTTTTATAATACCATATATTACCATATTTGTCAAGTAGACATTACACTAGTGCTTTTACAATTTTTAGGATTAAATCTCGTTTCATATCTGCCATATTTTTCCACCTTGTCTTTCTTAAAAGATCTTCTGTTAACCAAATTATTTTCTATTCCAAAATGTCATCATTATGGGGTCTGGCATAAACATACGAATAACATTCCTCACAAAGCTGACCTGCAGTTTCCACATAATACTTGCGTTTTCCAATCGGAGTATCTTTACAAACCCCTGTAAGCTTTCCACAAAGTACGCACTGTTCTATTGTTTTCTCTATGTTTGTTTTAAGATTTCCTATTTCTTTTGGAGTCACGTTATACTCCTTTCTTTCCTGCGTAGTACCCACCCACAAACTACAATTGCTATATGCCATATAAGAAAAACTAAGATTTATCTATAGCAAGAAACGTTATCTAAAAATTGTTTTGTTTGACATGTATAAGAAACTCACCCATACAACAATCGATAACGGAATATGCTTGCTATAATGATCCCAAAAAATCTGCTTTTCCTTCTTGCCTCCATTTTAATCATATTATCAATTCTTGTGCTACTTAGAGAAATTCATCATGAAACGGATTCCATCTAAAAGGGCAGGCTTCGCCACTTCATCCGATTTGTACAGCTTTTCCAACCATCTCCTGCACAAATCCCATGAATCTGCCCTTTACATATCCGATATCCAACCTGACTGCGGCAAAGCGACAATTCATTTTGCATATCTTCCTAAACTGTTTTCTTTCCCAACATTCCACCTCATCCTACGTACTTATTTCTTTTCCGCCTGTTTGTTATCTGTTTTCCTTCCAAACTTCTACCGTTTTCTCTCCCGTTAACTCATATTTTTTCCTCTCGTGAAATCCCCCCATTTTCCTCCAGTTTCCTTCTCCAACTAGATGCCGTATTATTGGAGCTTCCTTTTGGAATCTGCAGGTTTTCTTTCCCCTTCCCTTTTGCCTGGATGCCTCCCGGCTTTCGCACTCCACACCATGCCAATCCCCTCCAATTTTTCCACCTGCTCCTCACGCAGCCCTTTCCTTGTTCCACCGCCATAGGCCAGCCGTTGGTTTGAAATCCATTTTCCCAGCCGGTAACCGTCCGCGCACAGGTATTGGTTTGGAACCGTAAGCGCCCCATTCTGCCGGAAATATTCCTGCGCGTGTAAAAACCCTACTTCCCACGCATCCTCAAATTCCCAAGTCATCCCGATGCCATCCAACATCGTGACCTGCCAGCTGGATAACTGCCCGTTCCTGCGCCCGGCACGCTGGTGCTGGAGCCAGACGGAAAGGTTCTTCCCATTCTTTGCGATATAGCGTTTTGGTATGGAAAGATTTCCATGCCTGCGGTAAAATTCCTCCGCCTCCCCGTACTGTTCCCGCCAGGAAAGTTCCGCTTTTGACATGCCGGGAATTAGGCCGATGGAGGCAAGTTTTTCTTCCTGCTGCTTTGTTAAGGGCTTTTTTGCCTCCCTTGTTTCATCTGCCTTTTGCAAGGCCGCTTTTTGCTCCCGCAGCCACCGCCCAAGCCAGACCCCGTCCACAACAAAATCCGTCGGCATTTTAAGGCTTCCATGTTCCAGATAATACTGTTTTGCAAGTGCAAAACGCCGTTCCCATGGGTCATCGTTTTCCCAGACCATGCCAATCTCAGAAAGCTTTTTGATGTGCATCTGCCCCTTCTGGCAGGAAAGGTCTTTCTTTTTCTGATATAATTCACGCTGCCGTCTCAGCCAACGCCCAAGCCTACAGCCACCCTCCGACACATAAGTTGCCGGGATTTCCAGATTGCCGTGTGCCTTGAAATATTTTTCTGCCTCGGCAAAATTCCGCTCCCATGCTGCTTCCTGCGTTCCCTGCCAGCGCATACCAATGGCGGCAAGGCGCTTGACCTGCTCCCCGCTTAGGCATCCTGCTGTTTTCCCGTTGTAAACCTTCCTTTGTGTCATTACCCAAGCACCGAGGGAATAGCCGTCAGGTGTGGCGTAGGCGGCCGGGATTTCCAAGTTCCCGTGTGCCCTGTAATATTCCTCTGCCATCGCATACATTGCATCCCATGAGGCGGAGAGCGTCTCGTTCAGCCGGGCAAACAGCCTACGGCAGTCCGATACTTCATCAATTATCCGGAAATGCTCCGTGACGATTTGCTCCCCCTTACCGTTTGTGCGGAACGCGGAAACGGCAGCGCCAAGTTCCTCCTCTATGGCACCGATGCTGCAAAGGTTTTCGATGTTCATAACAATATCAAAGATGACCGGTGTCTTTTTCCCGCCTGCGGCAAGTGCCCTGCCGATCTGCTGCTTGTAGATGGTTGGCGAGACGGTCGGGCGCAGGAGGATCACGCCGGAAAGCCCGTCCACATGGATGCCCTCGTTGAGCATGTCAATGCAGTACAGAAGCTTTAAATGCTGGCTTCGGTCTGCCCGAAATGCCGCGAATTCCGATAGGGTTTCCGGGTCGTCCGAGTAAGCGGTGTAGATGTGGGGGGCAGGGTCTACCCCCGCAAACCATTCCGGGGCAAGGTCACGCATTTGTAGGAGGTGGTCATAACTGGCACAAAAAACAATGTATTTGCCTCCGCTTGATACCATATGTCTGGTAAAGACTTCCGCAAGCCCGTCCGCCTTCTCAAGTGCCCGCCTTAACGCCTCAAGCTCCTGCTCCGCCTCATCGCGCACGGCTTTGTTCTTTGCCTGCCGCACCCGCAGTTCATACCGTTTTAATTCCTTCTGGTACGAGTAGACGGAAAGTACATATTTAGGTTCCGGCAGGATTCCGGCGGCGACTGCTGCGCCGAGCGTTAATTCCGAGGCGATGTTCCCGCCAAAAAGTTCCCATACCATATCCCTCTGGTTATCAAGGTAGCGGATGTTGGTTGCGGAAAGCCCCAGCACCTTCGCCCCCGGGTACATTTCCCCAAGCCGCTTCACACCGCCGCCCCACTGGGCAGCGCCTAGGCGGTGGAACTCATCAAGGATGATATAGTCCGGGGTGATTTTTGCCAGGTCCTCTCCCCCCATCCGCATCAGGCGTGCGTAGGTCATGAATTTGATATTTTCTAATTCTTCTCCCCCTGCACCCTTCCATTTCTCCAACTGTGTTGCAAAAATATATTCTGACGGCGAAAGCCAACATATTTTACACGTTGCATGGTCTGCGCAAAATTGGAACGCGATAAAGGATTTCCCGGTTCCGGTCGGATGGATGATGGCTGCCCTTCCGGTTTCTTCCAGCATGGAAACTGCCGCTTCATAGGCTTTTTGGTTGTGTTCGAATAAAATTTCCCCCATCGGCGGCTCCTTTCTTCCTGTCTGGCCAGGATATGTTCCGGATTGATCCCATCTCCCCAAAATGCGCCAAAGGGGGGTGTAATGAAGTATCGTACTTCATTACACATTGCCGTCTTTTCCATTAAAATCAGGCATTCTCCCGATTTCTGACTATAAAATTGACTGCGAAAAACTATCCGGTGTCAGTTTTTCCATCTGTGCTTTTTTCTGTTGCATGGAAGGATGTACATAAACAGAAAGTGTTGTTGTGATACTGGAATGCCCTAAGATTTCTGCAAGCGATTTTGTGTCAAATCCCATCTCGACGCAGCGTGTAGCAAAGGTGTGCCGTAAGGTATGGAAAGCATGTTGATCAATATCGTTCTTTTTAAGATATTTCTGATAACGTACATAATATTGATGTGGTTCCGTAAATTCTTTCCCACCTGTAAGCAAATAGCAGTCATCGTTGCAGCGCTGACGTTCCATGTATTCAACCAAAAATCCCGGCAAGGGGATCACCCGCATGGAGCTTTCTGTCTTTGGTTCACTTAAGACCACTTTGGTTTTGCCTTTTGCGTAAGGACCTAAATCTGCAATGCGCTCCACCGTGCGGCAAATGTTTGCAGTGGCATTCAAAGTGTCAATGTCACCCCACCGCAGCCCGCAAAGTTCCCCAATCCGCACCCCGGTAAACAGCGTGAAAAGGATGCCAAGGCTTTCTTTGTCATTGGAAAGCAGCAGTTTTTCTTCAATTTTAAGCCTGCTTTCATTGGTCAGGATTTTGGCAGTTTTCCCTTTTTTGGTAGGATAGCGCAGGCGGTTAATATTTGGGCAGATATAGCCATTTTCTGCCCCATATTTCAGGATGGATTTCAGCACACATAAAATGTCCGTGACAGTTTTGGGTGCAAGGGCAGTTCCGCCCGTCCCGCCACTTGAAAGGAGGGTGGCCGTAATTCCGTTTAAAAATTTTTGGTCCATCCCGTCCATTTTCTGTTTGTCAAGCAGTGGGAGGAGGTATTTCGCCACGATCCGGTAATAGCGGGTGTAGGTTGATTCCTTCACACTGACCCGTATTTCTGCAAGCCACGCTTCCGCAATCCCACGGAAGTGCCCGTTCTTTCCTTTTGATACAGGCAATGTCCTTCCTAACGCCTGCAATGCCGCTTTTTTCTTTGCCCTTGCCTCTGTGTAAGTCGTGCCATATACATAATGATATTTTGGCTTCCCCTCCTCCATGTGATGGATATAGCGTGCCTCCCAACGCCCATCCTTCCTCTTAAAAATGTTCTCCCCTTTTCTTGCCATAAAAAAGCTCCTTTCATGTTAAATTTTGACACTTATTCTGACTGCGAATTTATGATACCATAAAGTGAAATTTACTGCTCCTTCGACTATTTTTGACCAGTTTTTCCTTTAATTTCCACCTGTAAGCGAAAAAAAAGCACATGACAAACGCATGAATGAATAAATTATGAACAATCCGTAAATCTGTGTTATAATCAGTCCAAAAAGAAGAGAAGGACGGATTGGTTATGAAAGCACTTTTAGACTACGTAAGTACCGTGACGGACATGAGGCAACAAAAAAAGGTTCAGCACAAGATGATGGATATTATCATGCTTGTCTTTTTTGCGACGCTAGCAAATGCAGATGACTGGGTAGAAATGGAGGTGTTCGGGAAGGAACATGAGAAGTTCCTGCGGAATTACCTGGAACTCCCCAATGGGATCCCATCCCATGATAAGATCCAGAGGGTTTTTGCCATGGTGCCGCCGGAATTCCTTGGGACGTTCCAGAAGCGGTGGGATGAAATGCTCAACAGTGATGAGGGTAGAAAAGTGAAGAGGCTGCTTGCGATTGATGGGAAGACCCAGAGGGGGAATGGTGGCAGGGGGCAGAAGGCGAACCATATCGTCAGTGCCGTGGATGAAAATGGGTTCTGCCTGGGGCAAAAACGGGTGGACGAGAAAACGAATGAGATCAAGGCAATCCCGGAACTGCTTGACTGCCTGAACATAAAAGGGACCATAATCACAACGGATGCCATGGGGACACAGACTGCGATTGTAAAAAAGATCCGGAAGAAACAGGCGGACTATGTGTTGGCGTTAAAGGCAAACCAGGGGAACTTATTGGAGGATGTGAGGCTGTATTTTTCCGACCGTGGGTTCCTTAAAAAAAGTGCTTATAAAAAGGTGGTGGAAAAAAAGAGGGGGTGCATTGAGAGGAGGGAGTACTGGCAGACGGATGACATTGCATGGCTAAGCCAGAGGAAGGACTGGGCAGGGCTGAAAACCATCCTCCTGACACGGAATACCATGACGGGGCCGGATGGGGGGACACATACGGAGGAAAGGTATTTTATCAGTAGCCTGCCATTGGGGATTGATGAGGCGGCAAGGGCGGTACGGGGGCATTGGATGGTGGAGAGTTACCACTGGCATCTGGACGTGACCTTCCACGAGGATGGGAACCATACATTGGAGAAGCAGGCTTCCTATAACCTAAACATTATTAGGAAACTGTCATTAAACATATTGAAGCTGGTTGAGGTTGGGGGCAGGCCGTTAAGCCTAAAAAAGAAGAGGTATGCGATTGGTACAAACCCGGAAAAACATTTGGAACAGATCATGAACTTGTAATTTTTTAACAAAAGGTACGGGTTTTGTTGTAGAACACATTCATGCGTTTGTCGTGAAAAAAAGCACCAAATCTGTTGACAAAGTGGTGCTCCTGTGGTACAATCTTAAAGATTGATAGTACAAACTGTCTTAATTTTCCGGTTTTTTCCATGTAATGAAGTACGATACTTCATTACACCCCCCCTTTCAAACACTGTCATATTTTCCAATTTCCCCCATATACTTTACCAAAGCTTTCCTATCGGAGCAAAAATTACAGCCGCCACCAACTGCGGCAGATCGTGAGGTATCCCATTGCAAACGAAAATCCTTGTCCTTCGCAAAAACCGACTGTTTGTCGGGCTTGCACTGCTCGCCATTGCCGTGTTGCTCGTATTTCTGCTAACCAGGCTAAACGGCAAGCCAGCCCCCTCCCATGCGGGTGACGGGCGCGCGTCCGTTGACGAATACTACCGCACGGAGGCTACATACCGCGCGGGTGTCTACACCTGCGGCATTTCCCTAAACGACACGGTCCTAAGCCTTGAGATTGTGCTTGACAAAGACCATATCAATTCCATGCGCCTTGTCAACCTTGAGGAGTCCGTGGCAACCATGTACCCGCTGATGGAGCCAGCCTTAAACGCGCTTGCCGAGCAGTTGACGGGTGGTGTCGCACCAGATGATGTCGTGCTGAGCGAGGATGCGAAATATACACAGCTTCTTTTGATGGAAGTCATCAACCAGACACTTGCGAAAGCGGCGGTTGAATGAGGGCAGCCTCAAAAAAAGCAGCGGAAAGAACATCTTACAATGTTCCATTCCCGCTGCTTTTTTTCATTCATTCCCCCGGTTCCCCGCCCACAAAAAACTGCCAGCAGGCTTTTCCCCCACTGGCAGAAAAATATTTTACCCAAACCATCATTTCCCGGCCATCTGGCTTACTCCGTATACCCCCAGCCAAACACCGTGAACCACTTCGCACCATCCATAAGCCGAACCTCCACCACATGTTCCGCCGCCACATCCGAGTTGTACACAATCACGGCATTGCAATGGTTCCAGCCAACCTCGAGCGGGTCAATCGTGCGCGCCAACTCCCCGTCCACGAAAACCTGTGCCTTCCCAAATTTCTGGTCGCCCGCATCCTTATAAATCAACAGCAGGTCCTTGCAGCGGATCCTGACGCGGTACGGTTCATCCCCCATCCCCCCCGCGTGCATCCAGTTCTCCGGAAATTCCGGTGTCGCGAAGGAATCTTCATTCCGCTCGGCATAATGCAATTCATGGTCCGTTCCCAAAAAGCTCCCTGCCTCCACCATAATCCCGGAAACCGCATCTTTTTTGGTAAATACTTTTAACTTATCATATGTATCCCCATAGACCGGTGCAACCGCAAAGTCCAGGTCCGCCGCGGCATCCGCCGCCAGATCCGCCCTCTCCCAGAGATAGTCAAGGCAATCCGTCATAATTTGGTGCCCCTCATTGCTCGGATGGTACAGGTCATAAAAATACTGGCGTTTTGTGATCACCTGCTTATCTTCATAAAACTGCGGCGTGACCGCATTCTTTACGCTGACCATCGGAAAACCGTAGCGTTCCCCGATCGGCGCTAAGCGCTCCTGCAAGTTAAAATCATCCATGAATACCGCAAAAAGCAGCACAACGGCAGGTTCCCCCGGTCCTTTTGCCGCCATCCGCGCCAGGCTCTCATAACAAAGGCCATTCGTCTCATCCCCCGCGTCATTGACCGCAAACTCGATCACGACGATATCCGGCTTACCGCCCGGAACCTCATCCAAAACCTCATTTTCATAGCGGCAAAGCCCAAGCTCCGACGGCGTTCCTCCAAGACCCGCCTTCACAAAATGCACATTCGATCCATCCCCCGCGCCGAAGCGGTCGCGGAATGCCTTATAAGAGCGGTACGCATAGCAGTTTGCCGCGATTGGCTTTGCCCCCGCGCCCTGCGTGATGGAGCCGCCGATATAGGCGATCGTCACGTCCTCCCCGGCGCGTGCTTTTTTTATCGCGCGCTTTAAACGGAACAGATTGCCTTCCTGCATCAGGGAGCGGGCAATCATCGCGCGGTAAGCCTCCGACGAAAAATCCACCGGGGCATCAAGTGTCAGTTCCGGCACCTCATAGCCGTCATTTAAGTAAAAAGCAATTGTCATCTTCGCCGTCATATATTTCGGGAACTCCATCCCGAACGAGGCAAGCGCCGTGTCAAGCTCCGCCACCGGATAATCCGAAAGTGTGATCAGCGCCTGCGAGCCGTCAAGCGGCACCTGTGTACGGTAACAGGTTCCTGCGTAGTCCTTCTCCCTCCGGCAGTTCAGGGTGAATTGTAAAGATTCCCCAATATTTTCCTTTTCCTGCGCGACTGCTGAAATCCCGATGCTGTGCACATATTTGCGCAGCCCCTGACAAGTCTGCAGTTCCTGCGCCATCTCCTTCGGCACATCTGGCATGATTGCGCCAATCTTTGCCGCAACCCTTCCCTCAAGGAAGCTGATCTCCGCAAACTTCCCGTCCGCGCGCTTCGGTCCCTCGATTACGTCATCGAGCATCAGATAAACCGCCGGCCTCTTTTTCGTCGGATCCTTCGGTGCCTTTGGCCCGTTAACCATATTTTGGTTCCCCATATTATGATTCCCCCGTTTCCATCCGGTTTCCGGCACACCCTTGTGCAAAAAAACCACCATGCCGAAACCCTAAATTTCAGTTTCTCTTACCGAACAGTATAACCTTCCCCCACACCTACCGCAAGCAAGATCATGCGGCGTTTTTCCCACTTTTTGCTTATTTTCCCCGTGGAAAACGGATTTTACCGGAAAACGGCCCCATCCAAAAAACTATGGCAGTTTACCTGCCATCCTCCCTTTCCTGGTATTTTTCGTAATTTTTCGGAACACGTAAAAATAACTTGCAACCAGCACGAGGTCCGCGCCAAGCCAAGCCATGATCTCCGCATAAAAAATCCCGTTCTCCCCCACGATACGCGGCAGGAGTAACGCCGAGAGCGTGCGCATCAAAAATTCCGCGATCCCGGAAAGCATCGGCAGGAAAGTATTGCCCATCCCTTGGATCCCGGAGCGCATCACATGCAAAATATAAAGAACCGGCAGGAACAGGCTCATGATGGCCAAATATCGGTATGCCACCACCAAAGTCTGCGCGAATTTAACCGGGTCTTTTTTGGAAATAAATGCACTGAGGATACTTTTGCCAAACAAAAGCATCACGGCAGCGATAACTACCGAAGTAGCCAGTGCGATCCCCACCGCCGAGCGCATCCCGCTCCGGATGCGCCTATGCTGCCCCGCACCCATGTTCTGGCCGACATAAGTCACCATCGTATAGCCGTAGGAAGTCGCCGCAATTTCAAGTAGCCCGTAAAGCTTGTTCGTTGCGGTAAAGCCGGCGATAAAAATAACCCCGAAATCATTGACGACCGACTGCACGGTCATGCCACCCACCGCAATCACCGCGTTCTGGAACGCCATCGGCACCCCAAGCAACAATAGCCTGCCTTTTTGTGCCAAATTTGAAAACGGCAAAAAATCCTTCCCCGAAAATGTAAAAACCTCACCGCCCGCCCTGCGCATATGGTTCATACAGTAAAGGCTTGAGACAACCTGCGCAATTAGCGTTGCTGCGGCAGCCCCGGCAATCCCCCAGCCAAAAACCATGACAAACAAAACATCCAGCCCAATATTGACGACGGATGCCACCACCATCGCAATGAGCGGTGTCCGAGCATCCCCCATCGAGCGCAGGATGCAGGCAAGCATGTTGTAGAGCATCACAACCGGAACCCCGATAAAAATGACCCTCAGATATAAAAGCGCGCCGCCCATGATATCATCCGGTGTTTTCAACAGCACAAGGAGCGGGTGTGCTGCTGCCTGCCCCATGGCCAGCAAAAGGACGGAAAGCACCGCCGCGAGCACGGCCGAATCCGCAATTGTTTTGCGCAGCTCCTCCTTATGCCCCGCGCCGAATTCCTGCGCCATCCGGATGGCAAACCCCTGCGTAAATCCTTGGATGATGCCAAGCATCATCCAGTTTGTCCAGTCCGCCGCCCCCACTGCCGCGAGCGCATCGACACCAAGATATTTCCCAACCACCATCGTATCCACCACGGTGTAGAGTTGTTGGAAAATATTTC
The DNA here is from genome assembly GCA_964390095.1 of uncultured Lachnospiraceae bacterium. GTDB lineage: Bacteria > Bacillota > Clostridia > Lachnospirales > Lachnospiraceae > RGIG4057. Next base: position 10,109 of record CAYMGZ010000061.1, read on the forward strand.
CTGCCATCAAGGGAAGTGCAAACAGGAAAATCAGCCTGGCAGGTTTCCCTTCCGTCATATTCTTAGTATAAGAAGCCATAAAAACCTCCCACGCCACAACACGTTTTACTCCCGGCACAAACAATCCACAAACCCCTGCGCGGAGCCAGCCATTGCATCCTACCGGTACTTCGCCCCCGAAAGCTCCCTCGCGATAAACCCAAAGGAAACCACTGCTGCCAGCCCGTCCGCAATGGGTCCTGCATAGAGGATCCCGTCAATGCCAATGGCAAGCGGCAAAAGCACGATCAACGGCAGAAGGAAAATGATCTGGCGCGTCAGCGACAAAAACATCCCTTTGAATGGCTTGCCGATCGCGGTGAAACAATTCGAAGTCAGCGGCTGTAAAAAATTAAGGAAGGT
>CAYMGZ010000062.1:0-7205 GCA_964390095.1 uncultured Lachnospiraceae bacterium
TCCGCATGGCTCCCGGAAATCCCTTTCCGGGCACTGTCCGGAGATATGCTGTTTTGAGTTCCGCATATCTCCTTCCAGTACCCAATGACCGGGGGAAGGGATTTCCGTCCGCATGGCTCCCGGAAATCCCTTTCCGGGCACTGTCCGGAGATATGCTGTTTTGAGTTCCGCATATCTCCTTCCAGTACCCAATGACCGGGGGAAGGGATTTCCGTCCGCATGGCTCCCGGAAATCCCTTTCCGGGCACTGTCCGGAGATATGCTGTTTTAAGTTCCGCATATGCCCTCCCAGTGCCCAATGACCAGGCGCATATGCTGTTTTTAGTTCCGTTTTATGCTGTACTGCCGCAATGACTGAAATATTACGGAATTATTCTCGGCAAACAGCCGCACCGGCTTCCCACTGACACCGTAAAGCCGCACGGTCAGCGCCGCGATGCCGTCAATATAAAATATCCCGACAGAACCTTCCTGAATATAAGTAAAGGCATAATCCTTCCCTGCCGTGAGCATGGCCTGCGTCTCCGCGATTTGTACGCTCCCCTCGTTAAAGGATAACTGAATCTTATTTTCCGCCGGACAGATGGAAATCAGTTTGTATTTGTCGCTCCTGCCGCCATAATCAAAGCACAACCCAAACGACCCCTGCCCCGAATACCGGAATTCCCCTGTCAAGAGGAAACTCTCATAACAGGTAAATGCCTCCTGATAGCTATAGGCTGAACCTGCCTCCACAAACGTATGGGAGTCGGAAAGCCGCAGGGCACACCTTGTCACAAATTGCCCCCTCACCGCATCCACCGGGGCAAAAAACAGTGTGCCGTCCTCCCTTCCGCATACTTTCTGGACAGCGAGATTGCCCGCCCAGCCGGAAACATCCTGTGTGGAGGAGGCAGATTCCGACCGCCTTGCCCAGCCGGCCATATATACATTCCCTTCCTCATCCTCCACATGCTTTGCCGCATAAAACAGCTTGCCCTCCAGACGCTTTGGCTCGGAATATGGACCGTACCGCCCATCCGCCGCCGCATACCATAGCGTATCATCCTGTGCCGAATAAGTCAAATACCATTTATCCCCCAACCGGAACGTGTCACTGCATTCAAGATTCCAGAAATCCCCCGTCGGATCGCTGAAAATGATCCCGTCATAGTTCACTTCCCAAAGGTCTGCGCTTAGCGTGTATTTTAAGATTCTTGCCACATTGTCCTTCGACGCTGTCACCGTAAGGGTAATCTTGCCGGTATCCGCATCGTAATAAGCCTGCGGGTCCCTGAAATCATTTTTCTGGTTCAATTCGGCGGGCGGTGCAATCTCCCAGCCCGCTACTTTTTCAAAAGAAGTCAGGGTGCGGCTTTTCGCCACCATGATCTTTTCCTTGAATTCCGCGGCAGCTGAGCCGGTATGCCCGGTGTAGAAGAAATAATATTCCCCCTCCACTTCCACCACCGAACCCGTGCCGACCCAGCCATCCTGCCCACCGTCGCGCGCCGCCTCAAGCACCGGTTCTTCCTGCTCTTTATAAGTCACAAAATCCGTTGTTGTCGCAAGATAGACGGAATGGTTGTAGGAGTCGCCGCCATCTTTCAAGTAATAGATATAATATACACCATCCTCGTAATATGGCATGGTATCCCCGACATACGGCTGCGCGCTCCCATCCATCTTTGGCAGAAAAAAGGTGCGGTACTCATACGCGGCTTCCTGGCTTCCCGGCGTGCGCAGTTTTGAAAAATCTTTCTCGTTTTCCGGTGTTACCGCCTCATCCCCGGTAGCCACATCCCAGCCCGCATAGAGCGTCATCTTCTCTTCCACTTTGTCCTTTGCAAAATCCCATTCCCTTGTCAGGGCGGCATCCTGAAACCAGCCAAGGAACGCATAACCCCCGCGCGATGGTTCTTCCGGTCTCTTAAGTTTTTTCCCGGCATTTACTGTCTGTTCCCCATAAACCGCACATCCATCATAATTCCCTTCAAAAGAGACCTCGCACGGCTCCCCGCCCTGCCCGCACCCATGAAGGATGCAGGCAGGGAGCAGCAGGATGTTCAAATAAAATAACAATTTATTTTTCATTGCCCGTCTCCATAAAAATCCATTTGCCTTCCCGTCAATAAACACTCCTGCGGTAGATCGTGATATCCGTAATCTCAACGGTGACCTCACCAAGCTTCGCCGTCTCCTCCGAGCCAAACTGGAACAACATTTCAAAATCCATATCCGTGATAAAGGTATCCGTTGTCGTAAAGGTGAAGGTCTTTTCCTCCTCCGTAAGATCCATGCGCTCGGAAAGCCTTGGATCCCAGCCGCCCAACGGATTTAAGAAAAATCCGCACGATACTGCCCTGTCCGCTTTCGCCGTAATTTCCACGGTGTAATAACCATCCGATTCCAACGTCAACGGATTGTCCGTATAACCGCAGGTCAGCTTGTTGAGCCAGTCGGTCGTACCGCCTTGGTCAATGCGGTAAAACAAGCTGCCATTCTCCGTCCAGATTGTGCCGACCCCCCTCTCGTTGTCCTCATCCGTCCCGTTAAAGGTACTAAATGGGTACTCTGGGTTTGTGGCATTGGCCGTGCCCTTGCCGAAAGGCATAAAAGTATCCATCGTCTTTTCCGTCTCAAGGTCGCCCTCCACTTTGCCGAAAACAACATCATCAATTACAATGCTGTTTGCGCTGGCACCATCCGGCGCATTTCCGATCTGTAAACGGATCACCGGGTCCGCAACGGCCTGTTGTGCCGTAAAAACACCACTGATCTCCACATCTTCCCCTGCCCCCGCCGAAAAACCGCTAAAATGCACGCGGTTCGCGTCATTCTGGGTCGCGCTCTCGACCAGGCATTCCCCGGACTGGCCGTTTTGGGCATTCATCCGAAAACTATAATAATACTTATCACCTTCTGCGACAGTTACGCCCGGCAGCTGGATATCCGCCTTAATGCTCCACACGCCCCCTTCGGAAGGGTAAGAAGCCACCGTCACTTTCGCCGCGCCATCCTCCGGCAAAACATCTGCCGTTGCACCGTCGCCCGCCAAGACGGTGACCCCTGCCTCCCCTCCTGCAAAATCATTGGTAAAAATTGGAACCTTTGTTTCCTCCCCGGAAATCTTATAAATTTCAATTTTGTCAACCGTGACCGTGAAATCCTCGGGCGTTGTATCGTCCGGGTTTTCTGCATTCGGTGTGATTTTTCCAAGATTTAACATGATCTGTGCACTATCCCCGTCCTTTGCGGTAAACTGTAGTTCCAACGGGGCAATTTCCTGCCCAATCGGCAGATTGAACGCACCGCCAAAGGTTGCCCATCCTTCCGCATTCTCATCACGCGCAATCAGGTGGGCATAAGTGTTCTTCGTGGATTTCGCCCAGACTTTCACTTTATAATCCGCCGCCGAAAGTGCCACGCCGGATTTCATCAGCTGGATATCCCCGTCCCCGTTCCCCGGGGAAGTGATTTCAAATATGTATGCGCCCTGCTTTGCCACACCGCTTGCCGCAACGCCCTCCGCCACATTTGCCGTCCAGCCCTTTGTGTCAACGGCCTGCTCCCTGCCAAAATCGAATTTCCGGTAAACAACCGCCTCGCCCGTCTGCTTTGTCCACCCAGCCCGCGATAAAATTTGTCGCATCGCGGAAACGCTCGTCCGTCACGGTGTAGGTTATTTTGCCATCCACGGCCACGCGGTGCTCCAGATTGTCATTTAGCCCAAACATCCCGTAAAGGTCGCACTGGTTGCCCTGCCAATTGTTATAGACAAAGCTCATCGGGCGCTCATCGTTCGCGTCACCGTTCCCGTTCATGTCATTTTCCTTAAAATACATAAGAATTGCTTCCATCTGCGCGCTGGTAAGATTTAAACCATCCTTTAAATCCGCCTCCGAAATACCGCTTACCACGCCCGCAGCAACGGCTTTCCCTGCCCATTCCTTATTTAGGAACAACAGATTCGGGTTCTGTAAAAGCCCCATCTCCTCAATGCGCGGGAGGGAATAAATTTTACCGTCCTCCACATTCTCTAACTGGTTTTTGATATCCGGCCGCTGTTCCAGTATCTTTGAAAAATTCGGCATATATTCCAGATAATCACTGATTGGCAGCAGGACATTGCGCTTGGCGTATTTGATGATCTCGCCCGCGCCCATCCCCGCATGGTAGATTGCATCGGGGCGGTTGGCCGCATTGCCGAGGATCAGGTTTTTCTGTTGGGAATAAACGGACTCGGACACATTTCCCCATGCCACATTCACGTTCGTGCTCTCATACAGATCCTGCATAATCTTCATATCGTTGTAATCCAGCGCGGAAGCATTTTTCGAAGAATAAATGTGAAAGGAAATTTCCTGTGCCCCCTTTTCGTTTAAAATCGGAGCCGTAACATCCTCCCACTGGAAACCATACTCGGAAACAAGCGCATCCACGCCCGCACCTTCCTTTTTTTCCTCCTCCTTCCCGCACGCCGCAAGTGACAGGGCAAGCGCGGATACTGTTGCAAGTGATACCAGTTTTTTCATAGCATTCCCTCCAATTTTATAAAATGTAAAACCATCGGCATTTAAAATCCCCCAAAAAAACTCCCGGATCATTCCTTTAACGACCCGATCATAACCCCCTGTGCAAAGTACTTCTGCACAAACGGGAACAGCATCAGTACCGGAAGGCTTGATACGATGACCGAGGCATATTTCAGCTGGTTTGCCAGACGGTACTGCTCAAGGATCGTCTCGCCGCTGCCGCCCACCGTGCTCTCCGAGGCCACGAGGATTTCCTTTAATACTAATTGCAGCGGGTACTTTTCCTCATCCTGCAAAAAGATCATCGCGTTGAAATACCCGTTCCACTGCCCTACCGCATAGTACAATGCCATGACCGCCATGATGGCCTTTGCAAGAGGCAGCACAATTTTTACAAATGTATAAAACTGCCCGGCACCGTCAATTTTGGCCGCCTCGATCAGCCCCTCCGGAATGCTCGATTCAAAAAAGGTCTTTGTCATAAATAAATTCCACACCGAGAGGATGGACGGGAGGATCACCGCCCAGATCGTATTGACCAGGTTTAAGCTGCTCATCACATTGTAAAACGGGATCAGCCCGCCGCCAAAAAACATCGGGATAATGAAAAATACCATAAAAAACTTTTTCGCGGGCAGTGTTTTCCGGCTTAACGCCCATCCGGCCGGGATCGTGACGATCAGGGAAAGCAGGACGGTAATCACCGTATAAATGATCGTGTTAAGATACCCCCGCCAGACATCGGCGCGCTGCATAATTTTTTCAAACCCCGTAAAGGTGATATCCGCCGGTGCTAACACCACCCGCCCCGCCAGGACGGCATCCGGGTCAGAAACCGAGGCGATGATAATGAAATAAAGGGGATAAAGCACGATCAGGGCCAGCAGGCCAAGGATCATGGCATTTACCACGTAAAACACCCGGTCACCCACCTTACCTTTTTTTGCGCTTCCGTTTCTCGCCCCCTTGCCCGTTTGCACCAACGAGCTGCTCTGTCTCCCTGTTTTGTCCTCCGGTGCTTTTCGATTGTCCGATACCATATCAGCCCCTCCTTACCACAGCGAATTTTCCGAGAACTTTTTCGAAGTCCTGTTTGCAATAATCAGAAGAACCACATTGATCACGGAGTTGAACAGCCCGATCGCCGTAGCGTATGCCTGGTCCGGAACTCCCGTCAGACCACGCTTGTAAACATATGTAGCAATCAGTTCGCTCACCCCAAGGTTCCCATCCGTCTGCATCAGCAGGGCTTTTTCGTAACCCACCCCCATCAGGCCGCCGATCGACATGATCAGCATCACGCTCACCATCGGCAGGATGGCAGGGAAGTCAACATAGCGGATGCGCTGGAAGCGGGATGCCCGGCAGAAACCAGGGAAAGAAAAAACTACAGGATAACCGCAAAAAGATATGTGTAAAAAACACAGGAACTGCCAGGATGGCCACAGAAATAAACCGAAAAACATGAGGGGGATACCATGAAAAAGAATGTTACGATTGAAGATATCGCAAACGCGCTGAATATGTCCCGGAACACGGTTTCCAAAGCCTTAAACGGAAAACATGTCCCGCCAAAAACAAGGAACGCCGTGATCAACGCGGCGATCGAGATGGGTTATAAAGGCTATAAGCTTGCCGCCTCCTCGGAAAGCCCCCTTGGCCAGAAACGGTTTTTGATCCTTTCCTCACGGCTGCTGATGAATATCAATTACTATATTTTTGTTTTGCGCGGGATTGAAGAAGATTTGATGAACTATGACATTGACCTTGTCCAATTCAGCATCACAAGCCCCACCTCCTTCTTAAAACTTAAGCATTATCTTTCCGACAGTAAGGTGGACGGCATTATCTGCATTGAATTTTTCGAGCCGCCTTATATCGCGGAACTCCTTGAACTCGGGCTTGCAATGGTCTTTTTGGATTTCCCGCTCTGCCATTCAACCCTCCGCGGGAAATACGATGTCATCCTGCCGGAAAGCCAGGATATTATTAAAAATTTCTGTATGCAGCTGATCGCGCAGGAAAATTGCCACACGTTCGGTTTTGTCGGCGACTACCTGCACTGCCGCTCTTTTTATGAGCGGTTTACCGGGATGCGGGAAGCGCTTTTCCTCTCCGGCCTCCCCGTTGATCTGCGGTATTCCATCTTAAACGACGATTCCATCCCCTATTCGCCCACGGTATTAGCGGATGCCGTTGGCGGGCTGCCTGCCATCCCGGACTGTTTTATCGCGGCAAATGACACGATTGCCATCAACCTCCTCGCGGCGCTAAAAAGCCGGAAGGTGCGCGTTCCCACGGACACGAAGGTCATCGGGTTTGACAATCTTGCCGAATGCAGGCACACCGTTCCGCCCTTAACTTCCATCAATGTAAACAAGGCCGCCCTCGGGAAGAAGATCATCAGCCTGCTGCTTGACCGGATCGCCAACCCCCTACAGGCCAACCAGATCATCCATGTGGCTTCGGGGATCGTGGTGCGCTCCTCGACATAAACGGGCAAATTCCCCTACACCGTCCGCTCAAAATCAAGGAAGCGCGTCCCCTGAAATTTCAGTGTGCCAAAATCCCGCTCGACTAACATCCCATACCACCTGCCATCGACCGAAAATTCCATGCGGTCCCCGCTTTCCACCTCAAAGGTAACATAATATCTCGTGCTGCTGTGCGACATCGCCACGTTCCCCGCGC
>CAYMGZ010000062.1:7215-10475 GCA_964390095.1 uncultured Lachnospiraceae bacterium
CTGTGGCGGCGGAAAACCTCCTCCCGCTTCGCCACGACGGTCGCGAATACATGTAAAACCGGGGATTTGTTTTTTCTCCCCCACTCCTGCAGCCCTTTGCAGACATTGAGCACGACCGTGGCAACTATAATAAAAAAGATTGCAAAAAACATTATCTTAAAAACAGAAAAACCAAACCCGGATAACCCCATGTCCTACCCTCCGTTCCTGCGGCCATGAACTGTCCGCCGACTTAAAATATATTCTTTCACGGCAAATCATAAAAATACTGATTTCCTATTTCTGTCCTGATTGACTTTATCCTGACACCATATAACTCCCCCATCACCCCGGATGCCAAAATCTCCTTAGCGCTCCCGCAGCTAAGGATCTTTCCACCTGAAAGCACGGCAACCTGGTCCGAAATCTTTAACGCAAGCGGCAGGTCATGTAAAACAAGCAGCACCGTTTTCCCCGCCTGCGCAAGTTCCTTTACGAGAACAGCAAATTTTACCTGCTGCCCGATATCAAGGTAGGTGGTCGGCTCATCCATCACGATCACGCCCGCCTGCTGCGCAAGCGCCATCGCGATATACACTTTCTGGCGCATCCCGCCGGAAAGTTTTGCCATCGGTATTTCCGAAAGCCCGGCAATCCCCATCCGCCCCATCGCATCCGCGGCGGCGGCGATATCGCACGCCCGGTATCTCCTTGGGTAACTTAAGTACGGGAAGCGCCCGGAGAGCACCATGCGCCCCGCCGTAACGTCCGGCACCGTCTTTCCCTGCGCAAGGTAAGCGATCTTCTTCGCGAGCTCCGGGCGCGAAAATTTTTTTGCCGGAACACCGTCCATCCGGATTTCGCCGCCCATAAGGGGGATGAATCCAAGCAATGCCTTTAGCAGCGTGCTCTTGCCGCTGCCGTTTTCACCGATCAGGGTGGTCACCTGCCCTTCCCGCAAAGTAAGGCTCACATCCCGCAGTACCTTTTGTTTCCCGTACCCGGCAGAAATATTTTCTACCTCAACCATAACATTCCCCCATATCATCACATCCCACATGCGGCATAAAAAAACCATCGCCCTTCACATTTTCAAACATACCGGAGTGCTCCACTCCTGGCACAAACAATCCACGAACCCTCGCGCGGAGCCAGCCATTGCAACCTACCAGAAGTAAAAAAGCTAAAGCTTTTCGAGAATGAACCCCCACACAGGTTCATTCTCGAAACTTCCATGTGAAAGGGGTCACGCCCCAGAACTTCTTGTCAAACTTTCGCCCCTTTCACATTGCCCTTCCACATTGCCTTTTACAAAACAACATCCCCAGAAATACCGGTCCCCCGACCACGGACATCAAAATCCCTACCGGCAGCTCATAAGGCATGAACAAAAGCCTTGATGCCAAGTCACACAGTGTGACAAAGGCCGCCCCGAAAATGGCGCAGGCCGGCAGAAGCTTCCCGCTTTCCGTCCCGCAAAAGCGCCGGACAAAATGTGGCACGAGAAGACCGACAAAACCAAGCAGGCCGGAAAAACTGACCGCCGCCCCGGAAAGCAGCGCGGCAAGGGCAAGAAAAAGCATCCGGTATCCCGCGACGGGAAGCCCCAGCCCCATCGCCGTCTCATCCCCAAGCGCCGTCACATCAAGCTCATTGCACAGGGTAAACAGCACAAAAAGAGCTGCGAGAATCAGGACTGCCGCAGGGATTAGCCTTGGATAGGAAACTGCAGAAAATCCCCCCACACGGAAATCCATACTCAACATCCCGGCATCCGGGTCTAAAACCGTAACGGACTCCGCAATGGCATTCCACACGGCATTCAGCGCGACCCCGCCAAGGATCACGGTCGTCTTTGACGCATTCATCCGGTACGAAAAAAGGAAAATCATCAAAATCGTGAACAAACTTCCAAAAAAAGCCGCGCAGGAAACCACGAACCCGGAAAATGTCCCCGCCGCCAGACAGAGCGTAACGCCAAGCCCGGCCCCCGCGTTGACCCCGATGATCCCCGGCGAGGCAAGTTTATTGCCAAGGACACTTTGCAGCACCGCCCCGGATACCGAGAGCGCCGCGCCCGAAGCCAGGGCGGCAAACGTGCGGGGAAGCCTTGCATAAACAAGGATGCTTCTTTCCACACGCCCCCCACCGCCAAAAAGCAGACGAAGCAGTGTAAGCGGCGAAAAGCGAATGCTCCCAAGGCAGAGGCTTGCGACAGCGATCAAAAGGCACGCCAAAAAACCTCCCAGCAAAAGCAGACGAAAGCGCCGTTTCTTTTTCTGCCCAAAAAGACCATACGGCAAAGATGCTTCCCCCGTTACAGCCCCTTTCCCCGGCGCGCGCACCTCATTCGGCATCCGACATTTCCCCATATAAAATCTCCGACAGTTTTTCATACGCCTCCGCCCAGCGGGCATTTGGCTTTAAATTATACAGATGCTTGTCCAGAAAATAAACCTCCCCGTTCTTCACGGCGGAAAGCTCATTCCAGATCGGGTTTTCGGAAAACATCTTCTCCACATTTTCTCTCATGCCCTCCTCATCATCCCCGGACTGCACGATCAGGATTTTATCCGGATCCTGCAAAAGAATGCTCTCCACGCTCAAATTATCGAGCAGGCTCTCCTGTGCATCCGCTATATTCACGCAGCCAAATTCCGCAAGCATCTCACCGAGCACATTGCCGTCATTGCCCTTTGCCCGGATGCTCGCGGCGGAAGCGCGCATAAATAAAACGCTCGGCGGCGTTTGGTCCAGGCAGCGCGAAAGCACCGTTTCAATCTGCTCTTTTAAACTCTCCCCATACTGTTTATAGCGCTCCGCCTGCCCCGTGATATCCGTAAAAATTTTTAACACACGCAAATAATCCTCAAAACATGCCACATCAAAATAGGCCGTGACAATGCCGGCCCCGGCAAGCGAAGGCTGCCATTCCAGATGCTGCGCCGTGTTTGTGCTGGCCAGCACAAAATCCGGTTCCGAGGCAAGCAGTGACTCAAGGCTCAACCGCTTCGTCTCCCCCAGGTTCACGGTATCCTCTGGCAGGGATAAGTCAAAATCCACAAACGCATCGTCCGGCGCGGCACATAAGCTTCCGCCCGCAAGCACCCACATGTCCGCGTAACTCCCAAGCAGCGATGCCACACGCTCATGGGAGGAAACAACGATCTCCTGGCCAAGGTCATCCGTAAAGGTATACACATCATCCGCAGAAACACCGCTTTCCGGGATGTCATCCATAACACCGTCACCCGCCGTACTGCCATTGTTACATGCAGCCA
>CAYMGZ010000063.1:0-3095 GCA_964390095.1 uncultured Lachnospiraceae bacterium
ATAAAATAAAATCTGCCATCATTGATATATCCTGCTAACCCGCTGATTTATCCAACGTTTCTGCTTCCTGCCTCCCCCGGATTATTTTCAAGATACTGGTACAGGAAATGCAGGACTTCCATCGTACAGTCCACAACCCGGTTGTGCGCATATTTCCGGTTCGTGGAAAAATTCCCGAAATATCCCCACGGGTCTTTGACCTGCGGCCCGTAATCCCAAAGCCCGTTTTCGCCGCGTTTTTTTAACAGCCATTCCACCACATGGGAAAGATAGCGTTTGCTGCCATGAAACTGATTGATGAAATTGAAGGAATGAAACCACCTCCTTGTCTTTCTCCCGACAAATTCCTCCGGCAGTTTTTCCGGGCATTCCGCCCAGAAATATCCGTTGTGGTATGCCTGCCCCCCAAGGTGGCGCAGCAGTGCATCCTCAAGCCCCATGCCAAGCTGCTCCCTCCGCTTTAACAAAAGCCCCGGCTGCATCGGCACAAGCCTTGCCTCGTGCGTCAGGAAAACCTCGTGCTGCGCCGCAAGGTCACGCTCATAGGAATATTCCCCATCCTTGTAGGCACGCCCCGCAATGTAATTCCACTGCGCGATGGTGCTGTCACAGAGCGGGTTGTATGGGCGGATGGCCTCGGCCAGCTCGCACACTTCCGCCGTCTGCCACGGATTGGCACGCTCGTTTTTTTCAAAAACCTTCGCGGGGATTTCCCCGGTCAAAATCCCTTCCAGATAATCGTTTGCAAGCATCAGGATATCCCGGTCATCGTAAGTCAGCCCGATGTAAAGGCAGCGCCTTACCGCGACCTGTGAGGTCGGGAAGACCGATTTCACGCTATAGTCCTTTGAGCGGAACTGCCCCCATCCGCCCTGCGCATCCTGCTCATAAGAAAGCTGGTTTACGATATCGCTTTCCAAAAACTGCCCGTGCAGCCTGCAAAACTGCTCCGTATCCTGCGCTCTTCCCGTAAGCTGCAATATCCGGTGGCGGACCGCCGGGTATTCACAGAAATCATACAGTTTCATGGCGGCTTGATTTACAATTTCTTCCAAACATTCATCTTGTATTTCCATATTTCCCATCACACTTCCCCGTTTTTATCAAAATCTGACCCGTTTTGCCCCACAAAAGGTTTTTTCAATATTTTTCATGCCTGTTTCTTGGTTCTCGCCATCTATTATAACACCTCACAGCCCTGCTTGCAATCCGTGCATCTGTAATTCCTCCCCCTTCCCCTTGGGGAAAAGCGGGCGTTGACTTCAAACGGCAAAACAGGTATAATACACCCAACAAACCCGACAAAACCACAAGGAGGCACACCGCATGAAGCTCTTGTTAATCCGCCACGGTGAAACCGATTGGAATATCGAAAAACGCATTCAAGGGGGCACGGATATCTGCTTAAACCAAAACGGGCTGGCACAGGCGGCCGCGCTTGCCGAAACGCTCCATTCACGCCCCGCCCCGGCAAGCGCCCTCTACACGAGCCCGCTCGCCCGCGCCAGGCAGACGGCAGACGCAATCGGGGCACGCCTGCAGCTGCCACCCCAGTGCGTGGGGGCTTTGCGCGAAATAAATTTCGGCCTCTGGGAAGGGCTTACATGGGAGCAGGTAAAAGAACGTTTCCCGGAGGAGTTTGGGGTCTGGTACCAAAACCGCCGCTGCGCCCGCCCGCCGGAGGGGGAATCCTATCAGGATCTGCTTTGGCGCTTTGTCCCTGCCTTGCAGGAACTTGCCAAGAACCATGCAGGAGGCGGCGATGTCATCGTTGTCACACACAGCGGCTGTATCATGTCGTTTCTCTCGCTGCTTCACGGCACCCCGCTTGATGAGATGGCAAAGCGCTACAAGCTTTCCAATACTGCCGTTGCCGAAGTGGAGGCGGAACCACTCCTTGCACTTTCCCCCGCCCAAAGGGGAAGGTGAAGTTTTTCCTTTTGCTTCCTTTTGCCCAAAACCTTATGGAGGGAATACATGTACCGCATTGCAATCTGTGAGGACGATGCCGCACAGCGCGATTACGAAAAGGCGCTGATTGGCCGTTTTGCAAAAAACCAAAAATATGAAATTGCGCTGGATTGCTACGCGAACGCGGAACAACTCCTTTTTGCGCGCGAGGACAGGCCCCCCTACGATCTTTTTATCCTCGATATCCAGCTGGGGGAAATGAACGGCATGGAGCTTGCCGCAAAACTGCGTGCGCATGGGCTGGACGGTGCGATCCTTTTTCTTACCGGCGTTCCCGATTATGCCATTGAGGGCTATTCGGTGGGGGCGGTGCGCTACCTGTTAAAGCCCATCCGCGAGGAAGATTTCCTCTCACTGCTTGACACGCTTTATAAGGAACGCAAAAAAGACGAGACTTCCTGTTTTATTTTGCGTCAGGGGAACGCCGCGCGCAAAATAAAGCTTGCAGATATCCTTTATGTGGAAGCGCGCGGGCATTATATTTATATGAAGACAACCGCAGAGGAGGAGGAATGGAAGAATCCCTTTTCCCAGATTCAGGATGATCTTACTAAAAGTGGATTTTTTTTATTAAAACGCGGACTTCTCGTAAACCTTGCGCAGATAAAACAAATCTCACGCACGGAATGCATCCTTGAAAACGGGATGGCACTCCCGGTCGCGCGCAGCAAATATAAGGAACTCAATGAAGCATTCATCGCCTTTTACCAGGCAGGAAAATAGTCGGACGGGTATTTGCCATGAAGGAAATCATTATTTATATCATTATATTAATTTTTCTCCTCGCCGGAGCCATATGCGTTACCGCCTTTCTCGTAAGGCGGCGCGAGGAAAGACGGCTCTGGGAATTTCAGGACAATATTTTAAAAAAACAGCGTGACGAGGTGCAAAATATTTATGCGACCATGCGCGGCTGGCGGCACGATTACCACAACCATCTCCAGACCATCAAGGCGCATCTGGCGATGGGGCAGATTGATGAGACCATGATGTACCTCGAACATCTGGAGGAGGATCTGGACAGTATTGACATTGCAATCCGCACGGGCAATGTGGGGATGGATGCGATTTTAAGCAGCAAGATTTCCATCGCCACAAAAAATAATATCGCAGTCAATTATAAG
>CAYMGZ010000063.1:3105-3433 GCA_964390095.1 uncultured Lachnospiraceae bacterium
ACGGTCCCCGGCCAGCTGAGTGTGTCGGATGTCCACCTGTGCACGATTGTTGGCAACCTTCTCGACAACGCGGTGGAGGCATGCGGGCAGGTGGAGCCGCAGAAACGCTTTATCCGCGTCTATATCGGGATTTTCAAACAACAGCTCTATATTTCCGTCTCCAATGCCACCAACGCATCAAAAAGGAAAAAGCTTTCGGAATTTATTTCCGGAAAGGGAGGGGAGCACGGGCTTGGCTTAAAGCGGATTGACCGGATCGTGGATCTGTATGGCGGTTTTATCAACCGCAAAAACGAGCCTGGGGTTTTTGCCACGGAAATTATGCTGC
>CAYMGZ010000063.1:3443-10416 GCA_964390095.1 uncultured Lachnospiraceae bacterium
GCTGTAAAAACGGGGAGTGCCCCACACAGGTTCACATCTTACAAAGATGGGCAATTCCTTATCGGAACCCTGTGCCCCTATAACAAATATGTCAAACTAACATTAAAATATATCATTCTGTGCACGATTTTTTACCTTTCGTGCACTTTTTTGTTTTTTATCCTGAAAATGCGGTATGCTTACAATATCCGAAACAAAGCAAGCACAAACAAAAATAGATTTCACAAAGTGTCACAGCAAATAAATTTAAGAAGAGGTAAGCCAATTGAAAACATCAAAAACAACAACCACGAATGCACCAATGTCCTTGCTGCAAAACGTGCGGTTCGTTTTTTCCGCACTGGGAAAGACTTACCCGAAAAGCCGCCTGCTGCTCCCGCTCTACATGGCGTGCCGGATCGTTGGTCCTTTTGTGGAAGCGCTAATCCCTTCCCTTACAATCCGCATGATTACCGAAAGGAATGTCCGGCATTTTATCGCTGTCCTGGCCGCCATACTCCTTTTTGTCTGGGGCAGGCAGGTGGCCGAGAACATAGCAAGCATGTACTTAAGCCATGAACGGTTCTACACGGTAAAGAGTTTCTTTGTCAAATTTATGGGGAAAGTGCTGCATACGGATTACATGAACATAGAACCGCAGCCGAAGCAAAAACTTATCCACCGTGCCAGCGATGCCGTTTATCATTCGGGGAATCTGATCAACAAGGCGACGGAATTCATTGTCAAGTTTTTTGGCCTGGCACTCTACGGTACTGCCGTGTTTGCGTTGGATTACCGCATCCTCCTTGTGACGGTGGTGCTTTTTTTGTTTGATTATTTCCTGCGCAGGCGCGCAATCTTATATGATATCGCGCACTGGGGGGAACATACGGAGGTCATGCGCAAACAAAACTATCTCGAACAGAACAGCCTGAATATCAGCGCGGGGAAGGATATCCGCATTTACCACCTCAAAGACTGTTTCCACGCACATTTTGATGAGCTGGTCGCGCAGGAGAAAACATTCTGGTCCAAGGCCTTTCTCAACTGGTATTACCCGACGCTATCAGACGGGGTGATTGGGGCAGTAAGGGATATCCTCGCCTATGGGATCTTGATTGGCAAAGTGGTTTCCGGGGAGCTTGATGTGGCTGGATTTACCTTATACCTTGGCCTGATCTCAAGTTTTACGGACTGGATTTACCCGCTTGCCCTATGCGTACACGGCCTGCGGGAGGCGAACATGCACTTTGCACAATACCATAATTTCATGAACCTGCCGGACACTTTCCTGCACAACGCCGGAAAAGAAGAAAAAGAGGAAACCTGTCATAGCGCCGCACCGTCCATCGAATTTAAGGATGTTTCTTTCTGCTATGAAAACAGCCATACCCCGGTGTTCTCGCACCTGAATTTTAAAATAAATGCGGGGGAAAAAATCGCCCTTGTCGGCAACAACGGTGCCGGGAAAACAACGTTAGTAAAGCTTTTGTGCGGGCTGTACCCGGTTACGGGCGGGGATATCCTCATTGACGGCAAACCGCTTGGGGCGATGGATCTTGATACCTGGCAGGAAAAAATCAGTGTCGTCTTCCAGGATGCCATCCCGACGGCCTTCTCCATTGCCATGAATGTAGCAGGCCAAGGCGCGGAAAACCTTGACCGTAAAAAGGTAGAAGAGTGCTTAAAACGTGCCGGGCTGTGGGAAAAAATTTCGGAACTCCCTGAAAAAGAGGATACGTATATCACGCAGGAATTAGATGAGAACGGAATACTTCTTTCCGGCGGCCAGATGCAAAAACTTTTGTTTGCCCGCTCCATTTATAAGGATGGCCCCATGCTTATTTTGGATGAGCCGACCGCCGCGCTCGACCCGCTCGCGGAGAGTGCGATGTACGAGGAATACCACATGCTCTCAGGCGGGAAAACTTCCGTTTTTATTTCCCACCGGCTCGCCAGCACAAAATTCTGCGACCGCATTTTCCTTTTGGAAAACGGGCAGATCGCGGAGATGGGAACGCATCAGGAATTGATGGAGAAAAATGGTAGATATAAGGAAATGTTTGATATCCAGAGCCAATATTACAGGGACGAAACCATAGGGGAGGCGCGCATATGAAAGAGTCTGTAAAGTAATTTCCCTTGTCAAAAAATTGGAGCCTGGGCTTTTGCCCCTGATTTTCCTGACCATGCTGCTTGCCTCGGCACACCCTTTTGTCTCGATTTTTTTGGGCAGCCGTATCTTAGACCTTTTGGTTGCGCGCGCCGCATTTGGCCAGATCATGAAAAATGCCCTGATCATGGTGGTCACATGCACTTTTTTAACCCTTGCGCGCTGGGGGCTTGAAATGGTTACAGGCGTGAGGAAACGGGTGCTGTCCGAAAAAATCCGCCAGATGATCTGTGATAAGAGTTTTGAGATTGACTACGAGGTTCTCGAAAAAAGCGAGACACTCGATATGGTACACCGCGCCAGGGAGGGGATGAATGCCCAAGGGGATATTGGCAACTTCTGCGACCTGCTCGCATCTTCTGTTGAGCATATTTGCACTATCATATATGCTGTCGTACTGCTTTTGCCGCTTTTTATCCCCAATATGGGGGGAGGCTTCGTAACGGGCGGGGATGGAGGGGCTGCTGCGAGCCTTTCCGGCACGGTTTCGCTTACGGGCATGGCGGGCTTTTTAAATAAGTGGTACAGTTTTCTTTTCCTGCTTTTATCATTGGGCTTGTGCCTTTGGATCACCTCCTTTTCCAACCGGCGCATTGCCCGGATACAGCAGGAAAATTTCGAGAAAAATGTCCGGGATGACCGGCTGTTTGGCTGCTTTAACAATTTTGCCTCCGATTACCGTCAAGGCAAATATGTCCGCCTCTACAAGATGCAGGATATGATCCTTGGGGAGATTAAAAAAAGTGTCACCTCCTTGGAGCGTGAGGATAAAAACACCCTAAACAAGTCGCGGAAACTGACTTTCCTAAGCTTTTCCTCCCCCCTGCTCTTACAGTTTACAAGCTACCTGTATATCGGTTTAAAGGCGCTCTATTCCTTAATCAGCATCGGCAGCACGCTGCGCTATGTGCAGGCTTATCAGAAACTTGCAAACAGCATGGGGGGGATTCTGGGGGTTTTCATCCAGATCAATATCCGCAGCAAATATCTTTCGTATTTCTACGATTATATGGAGATTGAAAATAAATGCTATGATGGGTCAATCCCGGTGGAAAAACGGGATGACGGGCAGTATGAGATTGAATTTAAGGATGTTTCTTTCCATTACCCAAACAGCGATACCCCCGTGCTCTCCCACATCAACGAGAAGCTCACACTCGGCCAAAAAACCGCGATTGTCGGGAAAAACGGCGCGGGGAAAACGACGTTTATCAAGCTCTTATGCCGCCTGTATGACCCTACGGAGGGCGAGATTTTGTTAAACGGCGTGGATATCCGCTATTATGATTATAAAGAATATATGGCGCTCTTTTCCATCGTGTTCCAGGATTTCAACCTGTTTTCCTTCTCCATCGCGGAAAATGTCGCGGCCGGGACGGACTACGATGCAGCGCGCGTCACGGACTGCATCTGCAAGGCAGGCTTAAAGGGGCGGCTTTATACCCTGCCTGAAGGGATTGGCACAAACATTTACCAGCTTGAGGCAAACGGCATCGAGATTTCGGGCGGCGAAGCACAGAAACTTGCGATTGCACGGGCACTCTACAAGGATGCCCCATTGGTGATCCTCGACGAGCCGACTGCGGCGCTCGACCCGGTTTCCGAACACGAAATCTACTGCCATTTCCATGAGCTGGTGAAAGACAAAACGGCATTTTACATCTCACACCGTATGTCAAGCTGCCGCTTCTGCGATAAAGTTTATGTTTTTGACGGCGGGAGGGTCGTACAGCAAGGCAGCCACGAGGAGCTGATCCGGCAGGAAGGCGGGCTGTACCATGAGCTTTGGAAGGCACAGGCACAATATTATGAGTAAGAAAGAAGGGATACTTTATGGCAATGACAACACCGACACAAATCCGGATCGAAGATGAAACAAAAAAACAGGCCATGGAAGTTTTGGATGGGTTAGGGCTAAATCTGTCCGGTGCGGTAAATATATTTTTAAAGCAGGTAATCTTGCAGAAGGGGATTCCTTTTGAAGTGAAATTCCATGAGTGCAAGGAGAAAAAAACGGATGCGGAATAGGCCGGTACAAGGCGTTTGAAACAACCTTCTGAAAATAATTGACTTTTTGTAGCTTTTTTCCTATAATAAGGGATAGGGAATGGTTTTATCAACGCAAACTACTTTTACGATTGGAGAATTTCGCTATGAAAAAGCTCAAAATTTTGACAAGCCAAGCCGTACCGGGCATGATCATTGACGAGGATGTTTACACGGCAGCAAACCACCTGATCATTCCTGCCGGTACCACAATCTCAAATAAAGTTATTACAAGGCTAAAATTTTATTCCATCCACCAAATCATGGTTTCCGTGGATGAAAAAACTGTGATCCCCCCGCCCCCTGCCCAGACGGCACCGGCACAGACCGGCCAGGGGGCGGAACCAATGGCATGGATGCCAAGGCCGACACCAAAGCCGGAGATGTATTCCGAGAAGGTAAAAAATACCCGCGAGTTCAAGGCCTTCTCCTCCGCCGTGGAACGCTCCACCGACCGCTTCCACACCCAGATCGCGAGCATCGTCCAAAAAGATGCCCCCATCGATGAGGATGCACTTGTCTCCGACATCCATTCCGTCCTCCTCTACGCGCGCAACGGCATGCATGTTTTTGATATGCTGCACAGCATGCGTAATTTTGACGATGAAACGTATCTGCATTCCATCAATGTCGCGCTGATTTCCAATGTGCTCGGACGCTGGCTGAATTTTACCAAGCGCGATTTGGAGACGCTGACTTTGTGTGGCCTCCTCCATGATATCGGGAAGCTCGTGATACCGCCGGAGATCATTAAAAAACCGGGGAAACTGACCGATGCGGAACATGAAATCATGATGTCACACCCGCTGCGCGGCTACAATATCCTGCGCGGGCAGAAGGCAAACATCCATGTGCAGATGACGGCGATGATGCACCACGAGCGCTGTGACGGCAGCGGTTACCCACTTGGCATCAAGGCCGACCAGATTGACCGTTTCGCCAAGGTTGTCATGGTTGCCGATGTTTATGAGGCAATGACCGCCGCCAGGGTCTACCGCGGTCCACTCTGCCCGTTTGAGGTGATTGGTATTTTTGAATCCGAAGGGCTTGTGCAGTACGACACACGCACGGTCATGACATTTTTAGAGCATGTCAACCAGACTTATCTGCACAATAATGTCCGGTTAAGTAACCAGGCCGTGGGCGAGATCGTGATGATGAACCCGACCAGCCTTTCCCGGCCAGTCATCAAGGTTGGGAACGATTTCATAGACCTGTCGAGGGAACATAATCTTTATATTGAAGCAATTTTATAAGGTATAAATCCGTATACATCTTTATGCAGAGGTCTATTATAAAATAACATATATTCTATATAATTAAAAAGGTGTCTGTGAAACATGAAGTTCCCGGACACCTTTTTCTATACATTTCATTATTTACCCGACTCAGTTTTTCCAATCCTGACCATAAAACAATCTCCGTTGCGCGACACCCTCCCAACAAACATATCCTGCATCTGGGCAACATCCAGCTTCCATGTCGCAATCAGGTATATACTGCCCCCCGGTTTTAATACCCGCCTGCATTCCTTTTCAATCTCCCCCCACTGGGAACGTATATGATACAATGCATTGTACACAAAAACCGTGTCAAATACCCCGTCTGGATAGCGCATCTTGGAAGCATCCATTTTTTCAAAATGAACATTGTCCTGTGTGACCGGGTTTAATCTGCCATCGTCAAGATCAATACAGGAGACATTCCGTGCATAACCCGCAGCGGCATTTGAAAATTCGGCGGTTCCGCACGCCACTTCCAAAATGTCCTTGTTTTCTATTTCTGAAATTAATTGCCGTACAACAAAGTCAGTCCTTTTCATATCTATACCCGTGCATGTCGCGGAGCCAGCCATTGCATCCTGTGACGTGAAAGGGGTCACGCCCCAAAACCCTTGCCGAACCCTGCCCCTTTCAGATTTCAGCTTACCTTCAGTTTAAATTTCTGGATTGCCTTCATATCTTCGGAATCCACTTTCTCTATGTCCGCGCCAAGGTCACGCATCTTTTTTTCAAAACACTCATAACCACGCTCCACATAGCGGATCTGCTCCACCGTCGTGTAACCTTCCGCCACCAGCCCGGCAATCACCAGTGCCGCGCCTGCACGCAGGTCCGGTGCACATACACTCGCACCCGTCAGTTCGGACGAACCGTTTACAATCGCAGTATTGCCTTCGACTTTGATGTTCGTACCCATCCGTGCCAATTCATCCACATATTTAAAGCGGTTTTCGTATATTCCTTCCGTTATGATGCTCGTGCCGTCACAAATTGCCAAAAGCGCAGTCATCTGTGGCTGTAAATCGGTCGGGAAGCCAGGGTATGGCAACGTCTTGATCTGTGTATGCCCAAGGCGCTTCGTCGCAACCACACGGATCGCGTCATCATACTCCTCAACTTCCGCGCCAAGCTCCACAAGCTTTGCCGTGAGCGCCTCCATATGGCGCGGGATCACATTGCGCACCGTCACGTCACCCCTTGTCGCCGCCGCCGCAAGCATAAAAGTCCCCGTCTCGATCTGATCCGGGATGATGGAATATGTACTCCCGTGCAGCTTTGGTACCCCAACAATGCGGATCACATCCGTGCCCGCACCTTTGATGTTTGCACCCATGCTGTTCAGGAAATTTGCCACGTCAACGACATGTGGCTCCTTCGCGGAATTCTCAATGATTGTCTGCCCTTCCGCCATCACCGCTGCCATCATGATATTGATCGTCGCCCCCACGCTTGCCATGTCAAGGTAAATATGGTTGCCGACCAGGTCAACGGC
>CAYMGZ010000064.1:0-10286 GCA_964390095.1 uncultured Lachnospiraceae bacterium
CGGACATATTGACATCCGCGCCCGCCCGGACGAGCTCCTTGATGACATCCTTGAAGCACATATTCAAAGTCTTTGTGTTCAGGATCAATGCCGTGTTGCCGACATTGTCCGTGGCATTGACATCCACGCCCTTCTCAAGGAAGATCGGCAGAAGTTCGTTTGCCGTGTTGATATCCGTTGACATTAGGAGCATGAGCGGGGTCTTGCCGTCATTTCTTGCGCCATCGAGGGTCTTGAGTTCTTTTAGGACTTCGGCTCTTTGCTTTGCGGTTAAATCGCCGCCAAATTTCTTTTTCATCACGGCATGGTGCGCCGGGAGCTCACCGTTGATGTTTGCGATGGAGCTGTCGCCGCCGTTTTCCTCCAAAAATTTCACGATCTCGCCGTGCCCGTAGATGCATGCGGTGTGCAGCGGGGTGTTGCCGGCCTCGGCTGGCTGGTCCTGTGTGATGTTTAAGTCAACGCCTTTCTCGGCCATGATCTTAAGCATTTCAAGATGCCCGTTGCGTGCCGCCCAGTGTACGGCGCTGACCCCGTTGTTGTCAATCTGCTCAAAGGATTCTTTTGAGAACAATGGTGCCGCGCTCTCCGCGTAGTCGTCTTTTTTCTTGCCGGAAAATACCATTTTCCTTGGCTCGCATGCCGCGACCAGATTGGCTGGTGTCCTGCCCTGAAGGACAGCCTCATTCATATCTACGCCGAGCTCGGCCAGTTTCCGGATCACGTGGATGCCGTACCGGCCGGAGATGCATTTGTCGCGCAGGCAGTAGACGCTGCCGCCGCTGTGGATCGGTGCGGTGAAATCAATGCCCGCATCATGGCATAGGTCAAGGACCTGGCATTTCATGTCGTTTACCAAGGCATTGTGCATGATACCTTCCAGATACGCCATATCGTCATCGTCGTCCGGGTCGATTTTCGCAATCAGTTTTTTGGCGAGATAGAGCGCGACCGACATCTTATCCCTCTCGTCGTCCGAAAAGCTTGCGAAGGCATTGCTTGTGGTGCGGCTTAGGTTTGCCATGTTCATGCGGCTTGCCTCACAGTCCTCGTTTGCCCCGGCATCCTTAAGAGCCATGCAAAGCCCTTCGTTATAAGTTTTGACCGCAGCCTGCATCGGGGTCTCCCCGTCCGCATTTGGGGTATTGATCATGCCGTCACATTTCGCGAGGAGCATTGCTGCTGTCATATGGCGCTTATGGATGGCGGTAAGAAGCAGGGTGTTGCCCTTCTCGTCGAGGTAGTCCGTCTTTGCGCCCTTCTTTAAAAATACTTCGGTCAGCGTAAAGGAAAGGTTGGTGTTCTCGCCCTGCAGCAAGGAGACGAGCGGGGTGAGCCCGTCTGCATCCACATCGTTGATGCCTTCGGTGAAAAGCTCCGCGATCTGTGCGCGCTGGTCCATGCTGTAGCGCTGGCACTCAAAGCCGTTCTGGAAGTTTTCAAGGCGCAGGCGGGTAAGGATGTGCCATACATTTTGCCCCGCCGTGTTCGTTGCCGCCGCGTTTGCGCCGTGGTCAAGCAGGAGCTTTACCATATTGTAGTTGGTGCGGCAGCAGGCGAGCATGAGCGGGGTGAGACCCTTGCCCCTGCCATCCGTTAAGTTTACGTCGATGTTAAGGTTTTCGTCATTTAAGATTTTTTCTACCGCGTGATAGAAATTGCACCATACAAGTAAATGGAATAAACTAAGGCCGCCGTTGCCCGAGGTGTCGGTGAGGGTGGCAGGGTCACAGCCTAAAAGGCAGTCTTGTGCCGCCTTTATTTCTTCCGGTGTAAAAAGATTGTAACGGTACATGGCTTCGTCAAACTCGCAGGTCCACCACGGGATGTATTTGCCCCGGTTGCTGGTGAGAGAATCCCCGAGTGTTTTTTTCAGTTCATTGATATCCATGGAATGGTTCCCCCTTTGGTTTTAGGCTTTTTAGCCTAAATTTTTGCGCCCGCTGCGAAAGCCCGTGAAAAAGGCCCGCAGCGGGCGTTGATGTTTTGTTTTAATTTTCCGCACCTGCGACAAGAAGCTTCTCCACAATATCATTGTATCCTGCCTCGGTCGCGTAGTAGAGTGCCGTGTGTTCCGCAAGGTCGGCGTAGGTAACATCCGCCCCCTTCTCTATCAGCGCCTCCACGATGTAATTACTGCCGCGCCTTGCCGCGATGATCAGCGCGGTCTCGCCATCCTCGTCGCGCTCGTTGATGTTCGCGCCGTGCTCAAGGAGTTTCTTTACAAGGCGCTCGTTCATGTTGCCCGCGGCGACATGGAGCGGGGCATAACCGTTATTGCCGCTGATGTTGGTATCTGCGCCCGCATCCAGCAAAAGTTCCGCGATCAGGAGGTTATCCTGTGCAATGGCAACGTAGAGAGGTGTCTGTTTGTCATCATTGCGCGCATTGATATCGATGCCGCCTTTTGTGAGCATGGCTTTTACAACCTCGCCCTGCTCGTTAAAGCAAGCCTGGTGGAGCGGGGTATTGCCATACGCATCGATGTTCCCAGAACCTTGGGCTGACATGGTTTCGATCAGCTGGACAAGGCCAAGTGCGTTTGCGTAGTCAAGTGCCGTGTGCCCTTGGTTGTCCATAAGCGACATGTCCGCGCCAAGCTCGATCAGGTATTTCGCTGCCTCCGCCTTTCTCCCTTCCACGGAATAGATTAACGGTGTCTTCCCGTTCCGGTCGGTCGCATTCACATCCGCGCCGGCATCCGTCAGAAGTTTGATGACTTCTTTATTTCCGGAGCCAACGGCCATATGCAGGGGTGTCACGCTGTCGTTCGAGATCTGGTTCACATCGGCCTCCTTCTCAATCAACAGCTTCACAATGTCGCGGTATCCTTTCTTGCAGGCGTAATGGAGCGGGGCAAGCCCCATCTCATCGACTGCGTTGACATTGATCCCCTCTTTTTTGAGGAAGGAGAGGACAACCCCTTTTTGTCCGTTCTGGCAAGCCTTCAGTAATAATTTTTCCATATTATACCTCGTTATGTTCTGTGTTATTTTTCAGGGGAAACAAGTTCTCCGTTAATCCATACCTGCTCAATCTGGTAATCCGAGTTGGTGATCAAAAAGTCGGCGCTGCGCCCCTGCTGGAATGTGCCATAGTTCTTGGAGAGGCGGGCTGCCGCCGCCGCATTCTGTGTGACAGAGGCAATCGCGTGCAGTGGGGAAATGCCGGAGGCAATCAGCGTGTTGAAACCGTCATAAACATTCATCACGGAACCGGCGAGTGTTCCGTCCGCAAGGGTCGCGTGCCCATCCTTCACCGTGACAGACTGGCCCCCAAAGGTATAATTGCCGCTGGAAAGACCCGCTGCAATCATGGAATCGGAGATCGTGACCAGTTTATCCGGGCAGGCGGAGAAAATCATCCGGAGCAGGGACGGGTGGACATGGATACCGTCGCAGATGATCTCACCGAAATCCGCAAAATCATACAATGCCCCGATAAGCCCCGGTTCGCGCTGGTGCATCCCGGACATCCCGTTGAAGAGATGGGTGATGTTGACAGCCCCGGCGAAAAATGCTTCTTTTGCAAGGGCATAATCGCAGGTAGTATGTGCCAACGAGAAGACAAACTGGCGGCGGAGCTGCCAGATCAGCTCGGATGCGCCCGGCAGGGTCGGGTCAATGTCAACGATGCGTAAAAGCCCGCTGCTGATCTGATAGAAATGGCGGAGCAGTTCGGTATCCGGCAAAAGGAGCTTTTCCGGGTCATGTGCGCCGCACTTTTCCTTGCCGAGGAACGGGCCTTCCAGACGGATGCCGAGGATATGTGCCTCGCCGTCCGGGTTGTTCTTCTGTTCCTTGTATGCCTGTGCAATGTGCTCAAGGGCAGCCGTGATGCAAGGGACGGTCTCCGTCATAATGGTCGGGATGACGGAGGTGATGCCGCAGGAAGCGTACCAGCGCAGTGCGCGGTGGATTTCCTCCGGTTCCGCATAAGTAAAATCACAACCGACGGCACCATGGGTATGGATGTCGATAAATCCGGGGATCAGGCGTTTGCCGGAACAATCGATATGTTCGGCATCGGCAGGCAGATCCGAATTGGTGGTTATGACATTGTCATGAACCAACAGGGAAGTCCTGTGAAATTTGTTTTGTTGAAAAACAAGGGCATTTTCAAAAATTTTCCAGCTCATAGGTATCTCCTTTACATTTTTTATTTGTGCTCTTATTTATATTCTTCGGCGAGCTTCGCGAAAAGTTCCAATGCCTTTTCAATCCGCTCGGTCGGCACGCAGTATGATATGCGGACATGGCCAGGACAGCCAAAATCATCGCCGGGAACAAGGAGCAGGTCATATTTTTTTGCGCGCTCGCAAAAGGCGTTTGCATCTGGTTCCAGGGAACGGGGGAAGATGTAAAAAGCCCCCTCCGGCCTGACACAGGAAAAGCCAAGCTTTATCAGCCCTTCATACAGGAGTATGCGGTTTTTCGCATAGACGGAAAGATCGGCAGTCTGTCCGGCACATTTTGCAACGACACGCTGGAAAAGGCTTGGGGCATTGACGTAGCCGAGTGCACGCCCGGCACCACAGATGGCGGCGTATGCGGTTTTTGCATCCTCAAGCTCGTCCGGCACGAGCACATAACCGATGCGCTCACCCGGAAGGGAGAGGGATTTGCTGTAGGAATAGCAAATAAAGGTGTTGCGGTAGTATTCTGTGACAAACGGGAGGCGAATGCCATCGTAGATAAGTTCGCGGTACGGTTCGTCCGAAATCAGGAAGACCGGACGGCCGAGTTCTTCACTCTTCTTCGTCAGTACGTCAGCCAGATGCCGGATTGTCTCCTCGGAGTAGATTGTGCCGGATGGGTTGTTCGGCGAATTGATGATGACTGCCTTCGTGTGTGGGCCAATGGCCGCCGAAAGCTTGTCAAAATCAATCTGGAATGCCGTGGTGTCCGCGTCCACGACAATAAGCCTGGCACCGGCACCTTTTTCGACAAAGCAACGGTATTCAGGGAAAAACGGCGCGATTGCAACAAATTCATCCCCCGGTTCCGCAAGTGCCTTAAAGCAGGCAGAAAGGGCAGCGGCGGCACCGACGGTCATATAGAAATTGTCGGCGTGGAAATGGGTGCCAAAGCGACGGTTTAGGTCTTTTGCCATCGCTTTACGCACGTCGGCATCCCCCTGTGCGCTTGTGTAACTGTGGGTGGCAACCGGCCCTTTTTGATCGAGTATGTCCATCACTGCCTCCCGGACGGAGTCGGGTGCGGGAACACTGGGGTTGCCGATACTGAAATCGTAAACATTTTCTGCGCCAACCTCGGCAATGCGCCGTTTCCCATATTCAAAGATTTCGCGGATGGTGGAACGGTTCCGGCCTAGGTCAATCATGTTTTGTGAGAACATATAACTACCTCTCTTTTATAAAATGATCTTTCTCTTTTGTCCTATGCACAGGGGCGGTACCCACTGCCAAAGAGCCATACGGATATAATAACATAAAATTCAAAATGCGTCAACTCTGACAATATTCGAAAAGAATTCTTAAAGTTTACTGAAAAAAGAGGGGAATTCAAGTTTTGTTCATAAATCTGTGCTAGAATAGGGGAAAAGGCAAAATCATATGTTTTGTTTTTGTGGATGCGGACCAGACGGTCAAAAGAAATAGAATGGAAGAAAGTTAAGGTGGAATAGAATGGATTTGCCAATGTCATTTAACGAAGAGGAACTTTGGGGGCGCACCCTGCTTTTGTATAACGCGGCGCTGCTTGAGATTGGGACGAAGCTTGAGATACTGAACAATGAATTTAAGCAGGCACATCAGTATAACCCGATCGAGCATATTACCTCGCGCATAAAGTCACCGCAGAGCATTGCCAAGAAAATGCGCCATGGCGGCAGGGAGCTTACCGTGGAAAATATCGTGAAATACATAAACGATATCGCGGGGATACGGATCATCTGCTCTTTTACGAACGATATTTACCGGATTGCCGACCTGATTGCCAAACAGAGTGATATCACGGTACTGAAGGTGAAAGATTATATCGTTAACCCGAAACCGAACGGCTATACCTCGTACCATATGATTGTGTCGGTTCCGATTTTCCTTTCGGATGAGGTCATCGATACAAAGGTGGAGATACAGATCCGCACGATCGCGATGGATTTCTGGGCAAGCCTGGAACACAAAATTTACTACAAGTTTGAGGGGAATGCCCCGGACCATATCAAACGGGAACTGAAGGAGTGTGCCGATTTGGTGTCATTCCTTGACCGGAAGATGTTGGCGATTAACGAGGAAGTCCAGAATTGTAAGGAGCCGGAGCAGGAGGCAGGGCGCACGCGCTATCTGACAAACCTGGTCAAGGACCGCATGAAAGAGGCCTATGGCACTGTCATGGACGAGAAGGCAATCGATGCGGAGGAAGAGATGTCTGCGGAACGCGGGGACCATGGTCAGACGGATGTCCTTGGGCGGCCGGAGGAAAACGAAGGAAGGGACAGGGCGTGGATGCCTGCAAAACATGGTGCGGAAGACGAAAACGAAAACTGGCGGCCGGTCGAGGAAGATGGGATGCTGCAAGTAATCACAGAACAAGTCATCAAAGAAAAGGACCGGACACCAGGTTTCTTAGGGAGGTTTGCTTTTAGGAAAGCTTAATATTTTTCAGTAATTCTGCGAGGCCAGTGGTAGCTTCCCCGCCGGTGGAAAATTCCATCGGAGTCCTGCTGGCCTCTTCTTTTTCATTTCCATCTTTCTCGTTTACCGTTTTCATGCTCAGGCTGATCTTGCCGTCCTTCACATCGCGGATGCGGACATTGACCACATCCCCAACCTTTAATACCTCGCTTGGCGATTTAATGTGCTTTTCGCTGATCTGCGAGATGTGTACCAAACCGGAGAGGCCGTCCCCAAGGTCAACGAAAGCGCCAAACGGCATAAGCTTTTCCACCTTGCCGGACATGATGCTCCCAACTGCAAGGCTTGCGGCGCGGTTGTTTTTCTCGGCGATTGCCTGTTCGAGGAGAAGGTCTTTGGCGGAGAGTACAAGCTTTTTCTTTTCCGGGTCCACCGTGATGACCTGGACCTTTAGCTCCCTGCCAACATAGGTTGAAAGATCCTCCACGTAGTCTAAGCTAAGCTTGGAAGCCGGGATGAAGGCGCGGATCCCGTGCAGGTATGTGACAACACCCGCGTTGACGGTCTGGGCCACTTTTACGGTCGCCGGGGTACGGTCTTCCATCATGGTCTTCAGGGTATCCCATGCAAGGACATCGTCCGCCTGTTTGCGGGAGAGCAGGATGTTGCCATCACGGTCTTCCCGCAGGACGGTAGCGGAAATCTCTTCGCCGACCTTTATGTCGGCCTTGATGGAAAAGCGAGGGTCATTGCTCAGTTCCTCCAGCTTGATGATGCCTTCCGCATAACTGTTTAAGTCAACCGTCACCTCGGTATCCGAAATGCCGATGACCGTGCCCGTCACAATGTCGCCCGCCTTCAGTTTCCGGAAGGAGTGGTCAATCTGTGACTCAAATTCCGCCATGGATGGCGTGTTTTCCTGTTTGGATTCTTCATTTTCCATAGAATATCTTTTCCTTTCCGGCGGCAGTCCTTAAAGCTTCCCATACCGGAGCGCGGATACCGCCCTTTTCGAATAGTATATACGATTCTTCGCCATACCGCAATAATAATTTGCAGCCCATGGGAATTTGGTCCATGTTTTTTGCAATTTGTGGAAACAATTTTGAAAAAAATCCTTGTGATATAAAGGAAAAAAGGGTATACTAAAAGATAATTGAGAAAGAGACCAAGGAGGCAGGAATTATGGCATTGATATTACCAAAAGATTATGACGCGAGGCTTGGTGTCCGCGAGACACAGGAGGCAATCAAATATATCCGTGATACTTTCCAGAAAGAATTCGGGAAGGAGATGAACCTTGAGCGGATTTCCGCACCGTTGTTTGTTGAGAAGAGTTCGGGGCTTAATGATGACTTAAACGGTGTGGAGCGGAAAGTCGGTTTTGACCTTGCCGGGGTGCCCGGTGAGGAAATTGAAGTCGTGCAGTCATTGGCAAAATGGAAGCGCATGGCATTAAAGCGTTACGGTTTCATGCCGGGGGAGGGGCTTTATACAAACATGAACGCAATCCGCCGGGATGAGGAGCTTGATAATCTGCATTCCTGCTATGTGGACCAGTGGGATTGGGAGAAGGTCATCACAAAAGAGGAACGTACCATCGAGACGCTTAAGTCCGTGGTGCGCCAGATTTTTAAGGTGATCAAGCATATGGAGCATGAAGTTTGGTATAAATACCCGCAGGCGGTGAAGCATCTGCCGGATGACATTTATTTTATTGACTCACAGGAATTGCTTGACCTGTATCCGGATAAGACACCGAAGGAGCGCGAAAATGCGATTACAAAAGAGCATGGCTGCGTTTTTGTAATGAAGATCGGCGACAAGCTTTCGGACGGGGAGCCACACGACGGGCGTGCGCCGGACTACGATGATTGGGCACTAAACGGAGACATCCTGTTCTGGTATGAGACCCTTGGCTGTGCACTTGAAGTTTCGAGCATGGGAATCCGTGTGGATGAAGTTTCCCTTGACGGGCAGTTGAAAAAAGCGGGCTGCGAGGAAAGAAGGGAATTGCCATACCACCGGATGCTTCTTGCGGGGGAACTGCCATATACCATCGGCGGGGGGATTGGTCAGTCGCGCCTGTGCATGTTGCTGCTTGACCGTGCGCATGTCGGCGAGGTGCAGGCAAGCATCTGGCCGGAGGAAATGAGGAAAGCCTGCGCGGGGCATGGGATTATCTTGCTGTAGCGCGCTGCGTGGGCGGGATTTTATGCAAAATCTGCATACATGAAGTATATGGATAAAAATATATTTTTAGTGTATTGTAAGTACATAGCAGTGTTTCACGGTATATTTGCCGAAGGGATAGAGTTATCATGCCGGCTGTTGGTGGGCATCCCCCGGTGGTTTCCGAGCCGTTTGGGCAGAAACGGTGCGGGTTCTGACGGGGTTGACGGCAGGAAAGGAGCATAGAATGGCAAAAGGGCAAAAAAGGAGTGAAAATATGAAAGCCGGATGTTATTCGAACAGGGAACTGTCCTGGCTGAAATTTAACGGGCGTGTCCTGGAGGAGGCGGAGGACCCTGCGGTGCCGCTTGCGGAGCGTCTGACTTTTGCATCGATCTTCCAGAGCAATCTGGATGAGTTTTTCATGGTGCGTGTCGGCTCGCTGCACGACCAGATGCTTTATTCCCCGGATGTATGTGAGAATAAGACGGGGATGAATTCGGAGGAGCAGATTGCGGCCATCCTTGAGGAGAGCCGTGGGCTTTGCCAGAAGAAAGACCAGATTTACTTTGATTTGATGGCGCAGGTGCAGCAACAGGGCGGCGTGGAACTGATCAATTTTGCCAAGCTGTCCGAGGAGGATGCGGCATATCTGGAAGTTTATTTTAACACGGAAATCCGCCCGTTAATCTCCCCGCAGGTGGTTGGGAAACGTCAGCCGTTCCCGTTTTTAAAAAATAAGGAGATTTATGCGGTTGCATCATTGGAAGCAAAGAACAGTGACAAGATCGCCATTGTTCCGTGCAATAACGGGCTGTTTGACCGGCTCATCAGGCTAAAGACGGACACGAACCGCTTCATGCTCGTGGAAGAGCTGATCCTGCATTTCCTGCCGCAGATCTTTGACCATTATAAGATCAAGTCAAAATCCCTTCTGCGCGTTGTGCGCAATGCGGACCTTGCGACGGAGGAGGAGAGTATTTTTGACGAATTCCCGAGGGAAGGGGGGGCGGA
Organism: uncultured Lachnospiraceae bacterium; assembly: GCA_964390095.1. Lineage (GTDB taxonomy): Bacteria > Bacillota > Clostridia > Lachnospirales > Lachnospiraceae > RGIG4057. Next base: position 9,782 of record CAYMGZ010000064.1, read on the forward strand.
TTACCGCGAGGCGATGGTGGAGCTGTTAAAGCGCCGCAAAAAACTTTGTGCCGTGCGTGCGGAGCTGAGCCGTGTCTTAGATGAGGAGATCGTGGAAAAACTATGCGGGTATCTTGACCTTACGAAGGAGCAGGTTTTTTATACGGAAGCGCCGCTTGACCTTTCGTTTGTGTTCCAACTCCAAAATTACCTCAAAGCGAAGCCGGAGCTTTTTTATGAGAAGCGTGTCCCGCAAAAGAGTGCAATGATACGGGATGAAATCCCGATGATGGAACAGATTGTAAAGCGCGATATCCTGTTGTGCTATCCGTATGAGAGCATCCAGCCGTTTTTGCGTTTGCTCAATGAGGCGGCGAACGACCCGGAAGTGGTTTCGATGAAGATGACACTCTACCGGGTGGCAAAATACAGCAAGGTGATCGAAGCCCTGATTAAGGCGGCGGAAAACGGCAAGGAGGTTGTTGTGCTCGTTGAGCTGCGCGCGCGTTTTGACGAGGAAAATAAT
>CAYMGZ010000065.1:0-359 GCA_964390095.1 uncultured Lachnospiraceae bacterium
AGCGGGCACAAGAAAACGAAGGAGTACAAAGATTTTCTTAGTGAAAACGCTTTTTGGATTGATGATTACAGCTTTTATATGGCACTGAAATTCCATTTCGGAAACCGTTCCTGGCAGGAATGGGATGAGGATATCAAATACCGCAGGAAAGAGGCGGTGAAGAAATATCAGAAGCTCCTGGCCGAGGACATTGATTTTTGGAAATTCTGCCAGTTCAAGTTCCGCGGGCAGTGGAACCTCCTGAAGGCTTATGTGAATGCGAAGGGGCTGAAATTTATTGGCGACATCCCGCTGTATGTGGCGATGGACAGCTCGGATGTATGGGTGCACCGCGACCTGTTTGAATTGGATGAGGATTG
>CAYMGZ010000065.1:369-10160 GCA_964390095.1 uncultured Lachnospiraceae bacterium
AATCCACATTGCGGGGGTTCCGCCGGATGCGTTTTCGGATGACGGGCAGCGCTGGGGAAACCCACTCTACCGCTGGGATGTGATGGAAGAACAGGACTTTTTGTGGTGGCGCGAGCGCATGAAGGCCAACGCTTCCCTGTACGATGTGATCCGTATAGACCATTTTATCGGCATCGTAAATTACTGGTCGATCGCCGCGGACTGTCCGACCGCGATCGATGGCGAGTGGAAGAAAGGACCGGGGGAGAAGCTGATGCGGGCAATCCTTTCGGTGATCGGGGACGCGGGCATTATTGCGGAGGATCTTGGGGTTTTGACAAAGCCGGTCAAAGACCTGATCAAAAAGCTTGGTTTCCCGGGAATGAAGATCATTGAGTTTGGCCTTGATTGCGAGCCGGACAATGATTATCTCCCGCATAATTACACGACGGGCAATACCGTGGCGTATATTGGGACGCACGATAACGAGACGCTGGTCGGTTTCCTTGGTGGCTGCAAGAGGGCGCAGCTTTCGAAGATCAGGGCATATTTTGGGGCAAGGACGGCAAAGGAGCTTCCGGCAAAGATCATCCGCAGCCTGTTTGCCTGTGTGGCGGACGTGGCCATCGTACAGACACAGGATCTGCTGGGGCTTGACAATACCGCGCGCACCAACCTCCCGTCAACGGTCGGGCAGAACTGGCGCTGGCGCGTGACGAAAGAGCAGCTTGCCGGGATCGATACGGCTTATTATAAGGAACTATGCAGGATGTATAACCGCTTGGGAATGAAATAAAAAACAAACAGGTTTCTGCGGAACTCAAAACAGCAGAAACCCGGAGACAGCGCCGGGAAGGAATTTCAGGAGCAGGGCGGATGAAATTGCTTCCACGGAAAGGGCGCTGTAGGAGGGTTTCTGCGGAACTTAAAACAGCAGAAACCCGGAGACAGCGCCGGGAAGGAATTTCAGGAGCAGGGCGGATGAAATTGCTTCCACGGAAAGGGCGCTGTAGGAGGGGTTCTGCGGAACTCAAAATAGAAAGGGGCAAAACATGAAAAATGGTTTTAAGCAGAATGTGGAGGAAATCCTCCGTCTCGACTACGGAAAAGAAGTGAAGACGGCGGACACCATCGAGCTTTACAACGCAGTTTCAAAGGCAGCGATGGTTTCCATCGGAAGGGATTTCGGCCAGAAGGCAAAGAGGGCGGAGGGCAAGAAAGCCTGTTATCTGTCCGCAGAGTTTTTAATCGGGCGAATGGTGTATAATAATCTGCTGAACCTGGGGCTGTTCAACCAATTTTCCGAGCTGATGTCGGAGAACGGCGTGGATATCCGCGTGTTCGAGGAGATTGAGGACGCGGCGCTTGGGAACGGCGGCCTTGGCAGGCTTGCGGCATGTTTCCTCGATTCCGGCGCGACGAATGGCATCACCTTGAACGGATACGGTATCCGCTACAAATACGGTCTGTTCAAGCAGTATTTTGAGGATGGTTTCCAGAAGGAGACGGCGGATGACTGGATGAAGATGGGCGACCCGTGGTCGGAGCGCGCCGAGGAGGATACGGTTGTCGTGGAATTTAAGGGGCAGTCGATCAAGGCCGTCCCGTATGATTCCCCGGTGATCGGATACGGCGGGAAAAAGATCAACACCCTGCGCCTGTGGCAGGCGGAGCCGATGGAAAATTTCCAGTTTGAGCTTTTCAACGACCAGAAATATGATAAGGCGGCAAAGGATAAGGTGGATGCGGAGGCGATCTGCGCCGTGCTCTACCCGAACGACACGACGGATGCCGGCAAGAAACTGCGCTTAAAGCAGCAATATTTCTTCTCCAGCGCGACCTTGCAGGATGTAATCCGCACGTACAAGGAAAAATACGGCGATGATTTTGGCCATTTTTCCGCGGAATATGCGATCCAGCTCAATGATACGCACCCGACGGTGGCGATCCCGGAATTCATCCGCCTGATGATGGAGAAGGAAAATATGACCTTCGCCAAGGCATTGAAACTTGCGAAGGAGGTTTTCGCCTACACGAACCACACGATCATGGCGGAGGCGCTGGAAAAATGGGGTGTGAACCTGTTTAAGGCGGTGATCCCGGATGTTTATAAATATGTTGTGATGCTCCAGAAAGCGCTTGTGAAAGAACTGGCATCCTTCAACGTTCCGGAAGACGAACAGCAGCAGTATTATATTATCGACGGCGGACTGATCCACATGGCGCGGATGGCAATTTTTGCGAGCCATTCCACGAACGGCGTGGCACAGATCCACACCGAAATCTTAAAGAATGACGCGCTCAAGGAGTGGTACGCGCTCTATCCGGAGCGTTTCAACAACAAGACGAACGGCATCACGCAGAGGCGCTGGCTTGCGCTTGCCAATATGGAACTGTCCGGCTTTATCACCGACAAGATCGGGAATGGCTGGATCACGGACCTTGACAATTTAAAGAAGCTTGAGAAATTTAAGGACGATAAGGCTGTGATCAAGGAATTTGGCGAGATTAAGCATTTAAAGAAACGCCAGCTTGCAGACTATATTTTTGAGCGCGAGGGTGTGAAAATTGACCCGGATTTCATTTTTGATATCCAGGTAAAGCGCCTGCACGAGTATAAGCGCCAGCTGCTCAACGCATTTTCCATCCTTGACATTTATTTTGGTTTAAAGGACGGCAGGATCAAGGAGTTTAACCCGACCGTATTTATTTTCGGCGCGAAGGCAGCACCGGGCTATTTCCGTGCGAAAGGCATCATCAAATATATCAACGAGATTGCGAAGATGATCGAGGCGGACACAGAGGTCAACGATAAACTCAAAGTGATCTTCGTGCAGAATTACAACGTTTCCTACGCGGAAAAATTAACGCCGGCTGCCGATGTTTCAGAGCAGATTTCCACGGCGGGCACCGAAGCCTCCGGAACCGGCAACATGAAGTTTATGTTAAACGGTGCGGTAACGCTTGGAACCTACGACGGCGCGAACGTGGAGATTGTCGCGGAAGCGGGCGAGGAGAACAACTATATTTTCGGCGCGCGGGTGGAGGAAATCGAGAAATTAAAGAAGAATTATAACCCGAAGAAGCTTTACAAGGCAAACAAGCGGATCAAGAAGGTAGTGGACACCTTGGTGGACGGCACGTTTGATGACGGCGGCACGGGGATGTTCAAGGAGCTTTACGACTCGCTGCTTGAGGGGGCGAGCTGGCACAAGCCGGATCATTACTTCCTGCTGCAGGATCTGATCCCTTATATCGAAGCAAAGCTCCGTGTAAATGCGGATTACTCGGATACTTACGAATTCCGCAGGAAATGTTTCCTCAACACGGCGAACGCCGGGAAATTCTCCAGCGACCGCACAATCCGCGACTACACGGAAGAAGTGTGGAAGCTGTAGAAAAACCGTTTTCAGAGATCTTTTTAGGTCAGCTATAAAATGTTGGGGGATTCGTGCCATAAAAGGCAGCGCAGCGGGCGGTGTTCTTGATATATGGCACGAAGCTCCCACAAATAAAACCGTTTTCAAAAGTTCCCGGCAAGACGGAGACTTTTTGAAAAAATAAACAGGCAATTGTGAAATTTTATAAGAAGTGCATTATGCATTTTGCATAAAAGCTGTTTTAAAATGTTAAGATGTTTATGCAAATTTCAGTTTCACAAAAGCCTGTTGAAAAATAAAAGTTAATAGGTATCAATGCGCCGGAAGGCGCAAGTGCGCCAACGGGCGCAAAGGAATTGCCGCAGGGGCGGCAGAAGGAGGATAATTATGAAGAAGAGCAAGAAGGCATTAGCGCTGCTTATGGCAGCAACGATGACGATGGGACTTGCGGCGTGCGGTTCCAAGGAGAATGACCCGGACACGACACCGACCCCAGGAAACCAGGGGAATGCAGGAAATGAGGGTAATCAGGGTGATTCCGGCAAGGCGGAGGATGTGACGCTGACTGTATGGGGACCGAGCGAGGACCAGAACGCGGAGCAGGGAAACTGGCTGCCGACAATGTGCGAGAAGTTCAACGAGGCACATCCGGAGTGGAACATTACTTTTAAGTATGGCGTGTGCGGCGAGGGTGATGCAGGTTCCATGGTATCGCAGGACCCGACCGCTTCGGCCGATGTTTACATGTACGCGAATGACCAGATCATGACATTGCTCAATGCGAATGCGCTTGTAAAGCTTGGCGGATCGACGGCGGATGATGTCAAGAAAAATAACTCCGAGGCAATCGTGAACTCGGTATCCGTGGACGGCAACATCTATGGTGTGCCATTCACAACCAACACTTGGTTCATGTATTACAACAAGGGTGTTTTCTCGGAGGAAGATGTTAAAAACCTTGATACGATGATATCGAAGGCAAAGGTGGCATTCCCGCTTACTGATTCATGGTATTTTGCTTCCTTCTATGTGGCAAATGGCTGCACCCTCTTTGAGGACGGCTTTAACGAGGCAGCAGGCATTGACTTTGCAGGTGATAAGGCCGTGGCTGTTACAAACTACCTGATCGACCTTGCAAAAAATCCAAATTTTGTAAATGATGCGGATGGCGCAGGTATGGCGGGGCTTCGCGATGGCAGCATCAGCGCCCGTTTCTCCGGTTCATGGGATTACAATGCCGTGAAGGAAGCGCTTGGCGATAATTTCGGCGCAGCACAGCTTCCGTGCATTACGATCGATGGGCAGGCAAAGCAGATGAAGTCGTTTGCAGGCTCGAAAGCAATCGGTGTAAACCCGAACTGCAAGTACCAGCAGGCAGCCGTAGCACTTGCAGCGTTCCTTGGAAGCCCGGAGGCTCAGCAGGCACATTATACAAGCAGAAGTGTAGTTCCTTGCAACACTGAGCTCCTGGCACAGGATTCCGTAAAGAATGACGCACTTGTGGTTGCACAGAACAATACTTTTGATAATACTTCCATCATCCAGCCATTCGTAAGCGCGATGGGTGTTTATTGGGATGCGGCAACAAACATGGCAAACGGTATCATCAACGGGGATGTGACCCACGACAATGCAGCAGAAATGACGGATAGCATGAATGCAGCGATGAATAATAACGGTCTGTAATTTATAATCAAGACCGCCGGAATTTACTGATCAGTTTATGGCGAGTATATATGGCTGGCGGTCTTTCGTTGTAGTTTACTGCAAATTTTATGAGCGTGCAGTAAAAATTACAGAGGTGCAAGAAAGGGCTGCGCATGTGCAGCCCTTTCTTGTTTATATCTTTGGAAACTGTATATAATAGGGGTGTAGGACGAAGCGGGTGAAAGTTTAGTGGTCATCCGTATTTGGGTAAGAAGGAAGACAGGAATGGAGGTTTTATCGTGAGTAATGAGGTTGTGAAACCAAAACAGAAAAGGTCAAAGAAGACGGCATTTGATACTCCATATACCGTGAAAAACGCAATAAAAAAGGGCGGCATGACCACGAAACTTTCCATGCTGGTAATGGGGTTTGGCAATCTTGCGCATAAGCAGATTGCGAAAGGTATTATTTTCCTTGCGATTGAAGTGGCATATCTCTGGTTTATGATCGCGCAGGGGATCCACTGCATTGCCATGCTCCCGTCGCTTGGGTGGCTGGAGCAGGAGGAGGTCTGGAACGAGGCGAAAGGGATTTACGAGTACACGGCAGGGCATAATTCCATTATCATCCTGCTTTACGGCGTGGCCTCGGTTTTTATCACCATCGGGTTTGTCATTATGTGGCGCGGTACATTAAAGAGTGCATATAAGGTGGAGTGCCTTGCCCGCGAGGGGAAACATATCAACAGCTTTAAGGACGACATAGCGGATCTGTTTGACGGGAACCTGCACCGCAGCCTGATGACATTGCCAATTTTAGGTATTGTAATATTTACGATACTGCCGTTGGTTTTTATGATCCTGATGGCATTTACAAATTATTCAAAAGAAACCTCCTCGGAGGCGGCGCATCTGGTACTCTTTGACTGGGTGGGGCTTAAAAACTTTGGCACGGCGCTTAGCACGGACAATTCGATCGGCCAGAATTTCTGGTCGGTGCTCGGCTGGACGATTGTGTGGGCGATTTTTGCGACGTTTACGAACTACATCCTCGGCATGATCCTTGCGATGGTCATCAACCGCAAGGAAACGAAGGCAAAGGGCTTCTGGCGTTTCTGCTTCGTGCTCTCGGTTGCGGTGCCGCAGTTCGTATCCCTGTTAATTATGAGGACGATGCTCCAGCCGGAGGGTGCGATGAACATCCTTTTGCGCAACCTTGGTATTTTGGAGGCGGGGCAAAGCCTTCCGTTTTTCACGAAGCCAATCTGGGCGCGTGTGACGGTTATCGTGATCAATATCTGGGTCGGCATCCCGTTTACGATGCTGCAGACAACGGGTATTTTAAAGAACATCCCGGCGGAGTTGTACGAGTCGGCGAAGGTGGACGGCGCGAACGCGTTTGTCACGTTCTTTAAGATTACATTGCCGTATATGTTGTTCGTAACGACACCGTACCTGATCACGACTTTTACCGGCAACATTAATAACTTCAATATTATTTACCTGCTCTCGGGCGGCGGCCCTACGATCAATCCGGGCGATACGGCGGGCAAGACGGACCTTCTGGTGACGTGGCTGTATAAGCTGACCGTTGATAAGCAGTATTACAATATCGGCGCGGTCATTGGTATTTTGACCTTCGTTGTATTGGCAGTTGTTTCCCTGGTGACCTACCGGAATACCGGCTCTTATAAGAATGAGGAGGAATTCCAATAATGAAAAATCAGACGACATCATACAAGGCAAAGAAAAGGACGGTCAATATTTTGATCCATGTGCTTTTGGCAGTTTTGGCGGTCATCTGGGTTTTCCCGATCGCCTGGGTCGTGATGATCAGCTTCCGCGGGGAAAAAGGGTCGTACACTTCCTCGTTCCTGCCAAAGAGTTTTACGCTTGACAATTACAAAAAGCTTTTTACGGATACCACGATTTTGAATTTCCCGAAGATGTTTATGAACACGTTAATCATCGCGATTTTTGTGTGCATCATCTCAACACTCTTCGTGCTTGCGGTTTCCTATTGTATGTCAAGGCTGCGTTTTAAGATGCGCAAGAAATATATGAATATCGCCATGATCCTTGGGTTGTTCCCGGGTTTCATGTCGATGATCGCGGTGTATTATATCTTAAAGGCGGTCGGCCTGTCGGAAGGTTCGATGGTGCGCGTGGCTCTCATCATGGTATATTCGGCGGGGTCGGGGCTTGGTTTCTATATCGCGAAGGGATTTTTTGATACGATCCCGAAGGCGCTTGACGAGGCGGCGTTCCTTGATGGCGCGACGAAGTTCCAGGTGTTTACGAAGGTGACAATCCCGCTTAGTAAGCCGATCATCGTTTATACGGTGCTGACATCGTTTTTGGGACCGTGGCTGGATTTCATTTTCGCAAAGGTCATCTGCCGTGCGAATGCCGATTACTATACGGTGTCCATTGGGTTGTGGAGGATGCTAGAGAAAGAGTATATTGATAACTGGTATACCTGCTTTGCGGCGGGCGCGGTATGTATTTCCATTCCGATTGCGATATTGTTCATCTATATGCAGCGGTATTATGTGGAAGGATTGACCGGGGCTGTGAAAGGTTAAAATATGAAAGGAGCCAATGTGACAGGGGCGCAGGGTTTTTGTGGTTTTTTTGGTGGTGCCCCCTGTCACATGGAAGTTTCGAAAATGAACCGTTTGGAGGTTCATTTTCGAAACTTCTGGTAGGATGCAATGGCTGCTCCGCGCGACACTTGTGGTCGCCTGCGATGGCGGTTTGCTCCGAGGGGGGATTTGTGTTGTTTGCGGTGGCTGGTTGCTCCTCGCGGGGGTTTGTGTTGTTTGCGATGGCGGTTTGCTCCGTGCAGGGTTTGGTACTGGGGATGAGGCTGATGTGTGGGTGGGATGTTTTTGGCGGTTATGGCGGTTCCCCATGGATGAGGCTTTGTTTCCGGTTTTTTGCGTTTTTGGGCAAGGTGAGGATGTAAATTTTTGGATGTGGACTGCAAGGATGGTGGCCGGCTTGGGTGGTTGGTTCCGTGTTTTTGCGGCGGAAGGTGAGGGATTTATGAGAAAATTTGGGGTTGGCAGGCGGGCTGCGGCGCTTTTGCTCGCTGCGGTGATGGCCTGCGGAAGTTTATTTGCGGCAGGGTGTGGGAAGGATAAAGTTGACTACAGTGATGTAAATTTGGTGGATGATAATTATCGCACGTACTACGAAATTTTTGTTTATTCGTTTTGCGATAGCGACGGGGATGGGGTTGGTGACCTGAAAGGGGTGATTTCCAAGCTGGATTACATAAAAGAGCTTGGGTTTACGGGCATTTGGTTTATGCCGCTGATGCAGTCCACGACATACCATAAATATGATACGGTGGATTATTATAGTATTGATAAGGAATATGGAACGCTGGATGATTTTAAGGAGCTTCTGGAGGAGTGCGGTAAACGTGGGATTAAGGTGATTATTGACCTTGCGATTAACCATACGTCGAGCGAGCATAAATGGTTCCGGGAGGCGTATGATTATGTCAGTGGGTTAAAGGCGGGGGAGGAGCCGGATGCTTCGGTTTGCCCTTATGTGGATTATTATAATATTGAAAAGGGAAAATATGGAACTTCGAGTTGGCATCGGATTGGAAGTTCGGATTATGGGTATGAAGGTTCGTTTTGGAGCGGGATGCCGGATATGAACCTTGCGAACGAGGATTTGCGCGGGGAACTGGAAGATGTTATGAAATACTGGCTTGATTTGGGTGTGGATGGTTTCCGCATCGATGCGGCGAAGGAGTTTTTCAGCGGTGCGAAATCGAAAAATATTGAGGTGTTAAAGTGGCTGACGGATTATTGTAAGTCGGTAAAGGAAGATGCGTACCTTGTGGCGGAGGTGTGGGAGGGATTTTCGTCTTACACGCAGTATTATGAAAGTGGGATTGACAGTATTTTCGGCTTTGCGCTCGCCGACTCGAGCGGGAAGATCGCAAAAACCCTCAATGCGCAGCCGGGTTCAGGCGCGGGGCGCTCGCTGGCTGACGCGATGGTGCAGGTGCAGGATACAATAAAAAAATATAACCCGGATGCGATCGACGCACCGTTTTTAAATAACCATGATATCGCGCGTTCCACCGGGTATTTCAGTGGGAATGAGGCGCGCATCAAGATGGCTTCCGCGGTTAATCTGATGTTCTCCGGGAATGCGTTCGTATATTACGGCGAGGAGATTGGCATGAGCGGCAGCGGCAAGGACGAGAACAAGCGCCTGCCAATGTACTGGTCGGCAACGGACGGAACGGGCATGACGGACGGGCCGGTGGACGCGGACCGCATCGAATCGAAATTTGCCCCGGTGGATGAGCAGATAAAAGATGAGACTTCGATTTATGGCTGTATGCGCCGCGCCATCTGGCTGCGCAATGCCAACCCGGAACTGATCCGCGGGCAGGTGGCCGTGATGGAGGAGATTGCGGACGGCGATATCTGCGCGGTTGCAAAGACGTGGGAGGACAGCACGGTTTATGTGCTGATGAATTTGAATGAGACGGAAGAAAAGGTGGTTTCGGTGCCAAAGGATGCGTATGGTTATCAGAAACTGCGCGGATATTACAGTGTGGATGGCAGCGAAGTGAAGCTGAAAGGCGAAACGCTGACACTGCCGCCGTATAGTATTGCGGTGTTGAAGTAGGCAGGGGCAGGTTTGGATTTTGGAAAACGAGGGTGTCAAAACAAAGGCGAGGCAGGCGTATTTGTAGTGATCAAGCTTTTTGTAACATTTGTGGCTAAAATTTATTGGATTGTTGCTTGGAGTC
>CAYMGZ010000066.1:0-10098 GCA_964390095.1 uncultured Lachnospiraceae bacterium
GCCGCGCAGGTATCCACCATCTTAAATGCCGCGCGGATCCCGTATTCCTCCTTGCGAAGCCGCGTGATCGTGGCAGGTTCTTTGCCGCTAAGCTGCGCGATCACGCGGTCCGGGTATTCCAGGCGCTTTGCCTCAAGCATCAGTTCACGGCTCATCGGTTCCGTCGCAAGTCTTTTTTCCATCTCGACCAAAACCGCGATCTTATCAAGGAACCAAAGGTCGATCTGCGTGATCCCATGGATTTTTTCCGGGTTGATCCCGCGCCGCAGCGCCTCCGCGATCACAAAGATCCTCCGGTCATCGATGCGGTGCAGCTTCTCCAAAATGTCCTCATCGGTATCTTTGGAAAAATCACCGCTCTTCATGCTGTAAATATTTTGCTCCAACGAACGCACTGCCTTCATCAGTGCCCCCTCAAAACTTGGCGCGATGCTCATGACCTCCCCGGTCGCCTTCATCTGTGTGGTGAGGGTGCGCTTTGCCATGATGAATTTGTCAAACGGCCATTTTGGTATTTTAACAACACAGTAATCGAGCGCGGGTTCAAAGCTTGCCACGGTTTTTTTTGTGATCGCATTCGGGATCTCGTCCAGCGTGTAGCCGAGCGCGATCTTTGCCGCCACCTTTGCGATCGGGTAGCCGGTCGCCTTGGAGGCGAGCGCGGAGGAGCGGGAAACGCGCGGGTTGACTTCGATCACACAGTATTCAAAACTGTCCGGCTTTAACGCGTACTGCACGTTGCAGCCGCCCGTGATGTTCAGCTCCGTAATGATATTGAGCGCGGAAGTGCGCAGCATCTGGTATTCCTTGTCCGAAAGCGTCTGGGAAGGGGCGACCACGATACTGTCACCGGTATGCACGCCGACGGGGTCAAGGTTCTCCATATTGCACACCGTGATGCAGTTTCCTGCACCATCGCGCATCACCTCGTACTCGATTTCCTTCCAGCCCGCAATGCAGCGCTCGATCAGGCACTGCCCGACACGGCTTAAACGCAGGCCGTTCGCGCAGATTGCTTCCAGTTCCCCCTCGGTGTGCGCGATACCGCCACCCGAACCGCCGAGCGTGTACGCAGGCCGGACCACGACCGGGTAGCCGATGGATGCCGCAAATTCCAGCGCATCCGCCACCGTTTCCACAACCTTGCTTGGGGCACATGGTTCCCCGATTTTTTGCATTGTCTTTTTAAATTCCAGACGGTCCTCCGCCTTCTTGATCGTGAGCGGTGTCGTGCCGATTAGTTTTGTTCCCGTCTCCGAAAGGAAGCCTGATTCCGCAAGCTCCATCGCGATGTTTAACGCCGCCTGCCCGCCGAGCGTGGGCAGCACGCTGTCCGGCTTTTCCTTTAAAATAATCTGCCCTACCACGTCCGCCGTCAACGGTTCAATGTAAACCATGTCCGCGATATCCTTATCCGTCATGATGGTTGCCGGGTTGGAATTTACAAGCACGACCGTGATGCCCTCCTCCTTTAAGGAGCGGCATGCCTGTGTTCCCGCATAGTCAAATTCCGCTGCCTGCCCGATGACGATTGGGCCGGAACCAATGACCAATACTTTCTTTATCTTTTCATTTTTTGGCATTACGCATCCACCTCCATCATCCGGATAAATTCGTCAAACAAAAATTCGGTATCAACAGGGCCTGCGCATGCCTCCGGATGGAACTGCACGGTAAAGATTTTTTTGTCCCGGTAGGAAAGCCCCTCCACCGACCCGTCGTTCGCATTGATAAAACGGACCTTTGCTATGGCAGGGTCAACCGAATCCCCCTCCACGACATAGCCATGGTTCTGGGCGGAAAGATACACCCGCCCGTTCTCCACATCCTTCACCGGATGGTTTGCGCCCCGGTGCCCGTATTTCATTTTCGTTGTCTTAAAACCATTGGCCAACGCCATCAGCTGATGTCCCAGACAAATCGCAAAAATCGGTGTATCACTGTCATAGAGCTTTTTTACTTCCTTTATGATCCCTGTGCATTCCGCCGGGTCGCCGGGCCCGTTGGATAGCATGATGCCGTCATACCCGCCCGCAAGGATTTCTTTTGCCCCCGTGCCGGCCGGGTAGACCGTCACCTCACAGCCATGCTTTTGCAGGCAATGCTGCATGTTCTTTTTTGTCCCGAAATCAATCATCGCGACGCGGTAATGCTTCCTCGCCTTTGCCGGGTCTTTGGCGGCGGCATTTAGCTTTTCCACTCCCGCCGTTCCCTGCACACAGTACATCGCAATCTCACCGAGGCAGACACCATTACGCTTTGCATTTGCGACCGCCTCCCGCATCGCCGGGTCCGCCATGTAGGTCATGCGCGCTTCTTCATAATCCGTTGGCACAAACCCTTCCACGGGCATCGTGTATTTTTCCTTGCAGGACACCCTTGCCACCACCCCGCTCACGCGGTATTCCTTCATACGCGCGATTGGTTCCGCAAGATCCCCGTATTTTCTTGTTGTGACCATGCCATTCATCGTGCCGCCCTCACGGAGGATTTTCGTCAGCGCCCGCGTGTCGATGCCTGCAATACCCGGAATCCCATTTTCCTTAAGAAACGCGCCGATGCTCTTTTTGCTGCGGAAATTGCTTGGCACCCTCGCCGCCTCCCGCACAATCAACGCATCCGGCCACAGCTGCCCCGATTCCATATCCGCCGGGCACACGCCATAGTTGCCGATGAGCGGATAGGTCATGGCAACGGCCTGTCCCGCATAGGACGGGTCGGTCAGGATCTCAAGATAGCCTGTCATTGAAGTGTTGAAGACGATCTCGCTGATGACTTCTTTTTCAGCCCCGATCGCAGTACCCACAAAAACATGGCCGTCCTCCAGTATCAGATATGCTTCCATAACACTCCTCCTTCTGTGATATGCCGCCCTGCGCATTCCCGCCGTAAAGGCTTTCTATAGTAAACGGCAAAAAATATTGTCGTTTACTATGAAACCCTCCGGGGGATGCGCACGATTTTTGTAAGGAAATTCTGCGTTAAAACGCAGCAAAAATCGGCGCGGCCAACGCCAAAGCACAAAAAGCTTTGCCGTTGACTATAAAATGAGCGGGCGGCAGAAATGACACCACATGGATGTAAAAGGAAAATTCCAAAAACTTCCAATTTCATCGCAAAAAAAATAAGACATAAAGCCTCATATGCGGAGAAAATCCACTCCCTAAGGTTGTACGTCTTCGATGAGGCCGGTTCAGTTTTTGGAAACCGCCACGCGGTGATCCATGCCCAAATTGTTAAAATGATATCATAACTGCCTTCCAAATACAAGCGTTTCTTTTCCCAAAAAGAAATTTTATGCAAAATCGACAAAGCCGGGAAAATTTTGCATCCGCTTTCCGGCAATCTTTTTGCCCTCCTGCATATACATGAAAGGAAATTGATTTTCATGAGGGAAAACATGAGACGAACTCCCTTTTTACTGACACCGCGCAGGCGTGCACCGGAAAGCGGCAGCACAAATCCCGGGCAGGAAGCTGCGGCCATTAAGACCGTGGCATCCGTGCCGGGGGATGCGGACAGGGGTCTGGACACGACAGGACAGGGCGGTATTTCCGCCACACAAAGCGATGTCACGGGGCAGGAAAATGCCATCCCTTCCCCGCCGGGCGGCATCGCGGAACAAAATGGCACTATCCCTTCCTCACAGGACGGCATCGCAGGGCAAAATGGCACTTTCCCTTCCTCGCAGGGCGGCTTGGCAGGGCAAAATGGCACTTCCGATACCCGCAGCCCCGGTGATTCCACGGGACAGCTCCGCATTTCGGTGCTGGGGTCTGCAGGGAACCGCCCGATCGCAAACGCTTCCATCGCCATCTCCTACAGCGGGGAACCAGACAGCGTCATCCAGACAATCACAACGGACGGCACGGGGCTGACCCCGACCATCAACCTGCCAACCCCGCCACTCGCCTACAGCTTGGAACCACTGGCCAACCAGCCATACTCGGAATACACCTTTTACATCACGGCGGACGGGTATGAGCCAATCCTCATCAATGGTGCGGAACTGCTCCCGGATGTCACCGCCATCCAAAACGTCCTGCTCGACCCAATCGCCGCAAGCGAGCCTAACAGCGCGGAAGTGTTCGTGATCGGCCCACATACCCTCTATGGCGAATACCCTCCAAAGATCATCGAGCCGGAAATCCAGCCAACCTTCGAGACGGGCGAAATCGTTTTAAGCCGCGTCGTAATCCCGGAATTCGTGGTTGTGCATGACGGTCCCCCCTCGGATGCCTCCGCCCCGAACTATTATGTTCCGTACCGCGATTATATTAAAAATGTGGCATCGAGTGAAATCTACGCAACATGGCCGGAGGCGGCACTTTACGCGAACATCCTTGCCATCCAGTCCTTTACCTTAAACCGTGTGTATACGGAATTTTACCGCAACAAAGGCTATAACTTTACCATCACCTCCTCCACGGCTTACGACCATAAATGGATCAATGAACGCAATATTTACGACACCATCAGCGCGGCGGTGGACAGCATTTTCAACAATTACCTCTCCCGCCCGAACGTGCGCCAGCCAATCCTGACACAATACTGCGACGGCAAGCGCGTCACCTGCCCGAACGTAATGTCACAGTGGGGTTCAAAATCCCTTGCGGACCAGGGTTACAGCGCCATCCAGATTTTGCGCTATTACTACGGGCCGTCCATCTACATCAATACATCCGAGGAGATTTCCGGAATCCCGTCCTCCTATCCGGGTGAACCGCTCACCATCGGCTCCAGGGGGAGCAAGGTGCGCCAGATGCAGGAACAGCTTAACGCAATCGCGGACGTTTATTACTCCATCCCGAACATTGCCGCCGACGGTATCTTCGGCGAGCGCACAAGGGAAGCCGTCATTGCCTTCCAGAAGCAATTTGACCTCCCGCCAAGCGGTATTGTGGATTTTCCTACATGGTATAAGATTTCACAGATTTACGTTGCAGTCACGCGGATTGCGGAATATTCCTAGGCACAAAAACAGGGCGTGCAGCCCCTTCCATATCAATTACTTTTCCACTTTTCTACACAAAAGGGAGGTCCATAACAATGTCCTCCCTTTTTCACATCCATTCTTATACCGGCTTCTCCGGGTACGCATACTTCTGGCACCACGGGATCAGCACACCCCCAAGCCCGTTGCCGACCACCACGACCAGCAGAAACGCATATGTCTTTAGCTGGAAATTTACCGACAGCGGCGCAAGCGCAAAATATACCATATCCGCGATACTATGTTCAAACCCCGACAGGATAAAGGTCGGGATGCCGATCAGGATTGCCACATATTTGGCGACATTCCCGGCATTTTTTTTGTAGGCATCCACCGCTATGTACATCAACAGACCGCAGCAGATTGCGAGCAGAAATACCATGGCAATGTTCTGTTCCAGCTTCGCAGTGCAGATTTTCCCTGCTTTCTCCCGCAGTGCCGGCCTGCCAGCGCCAAATGCCAGGCCATATAGCATCGTGCCAACATAATTGCCCAAAATGACAATACCGAGGAACTTTAATTTTTCCGCCCATTTCCCCCCATTCACCAGCGTGTAGCCCACCTTGCCGGTGTAGAGGTTAAACCCGAACTCACAGATGGTGATCAGCCCGATTGTAAACAAAAATGCCCCAACCACATTGTTTTCACAGGAAAGGTAGACCGTTCCCCCGATCCCGATCATAAAACCGGACAATACCGCCTTCACAAAATCCTGAAATACTTTTTTCATCCTATCAACCGTTCCTTTCTAAGCCCTGCACATCCTGCGCTTTTTGTGTGGTGCAAAAATTCCCGCGCGGTGCAAGCAGCTTCTCCATTGCCTTTTTGTACGCGTCAAAGGCTGACGGGACGGAATAATCCGCCCGCAGCCGCTCCCATGTCACCGGGATGCAGCCTGCCGGAAAACCATCCACTATTATATCATAGATTTCGCCATTTTCAAAGCATATTTTCGCAAACTGTGGCGAAAGCTCCCGGATCCGCACATAATAGCCCTTCATATGCCACTCAACATGGGAAAAAACATGCTTTGCCTCCCCGAGCGGCAATACCGTGCCTACGGCATTGTTTTTTATCCCAAACAGCTCTTTTACTTCCCCCTCCTCCTTCTTCCCGCCAAGTGCCGGGTACTCCCACATCCCCGCAAGCAGCCCGCGTGCGGGGCGTTTGCGCACGAGGAAACCTCCCTCCACCTCAACCAAAAGTATGGTATGTTCCTCAATCCGGCGCGGCGGCTTCTTTGCCTTAACCGGAAATTTTTCCCATGTCCCTTCCCGGTATGCCACGCACAGGCCGCGCACCGGGCATTGCCCACACAAAGGCTTGCCGTTTGGCAGGCAGACCATCGCCCCAAGCTCCATCAGTGCCTGGTTAAATGCACCTGGGAAATCCTTTGGCATCACGGCTTCAAGCCTCCCTGCCCATTCGCGGCGCACGCTCTCCCTGCCCACATCCGCACCATCACCAAGAAGCCTTGCCATCACGCGCAGCACATTGCCATCCACCGCCGCCGCCACCTGCCCGTAGGCGATCGAGGCGATTGCGCCCGCCGTGTACGCCCCGATGCCGGGCAGGGTCAAAAGTTGTTCCTTTCGGCGCGGTAACCTCCCCCCAAACTTCTCCATCACAATCCCGGCAGCTTTTTTCAGGCTCCGGACACGGCTGTAATAGCCAAGCCCTTCCCAGAGTTTTAAAAGCCTCTCTTCATCGGCTTCTGCGAGCGTGGCGATATCGGGCAGTTCACGGATAAAGCGCGCAAAATAGCCTTTTACCGCCTCCACGCGCGTCTGCTGGAGCATGATCTCGGACACCCAGACATAGTAAGGTTTTGGATCCTCCCGCCACGGCAGCTTTCTGGCGTTTTCGGCATACCAGTCAAGCAGCGGGGCAACCATAAGGCTTTCCGCCAGTTGTTTTTTTTCTTTTTTTTCCACCATTGTTTCCCTCCAACGACATTATAAGAAATTCCATGAAAAATAGCAAGGAAAACACTTGCCTTTTGACCGAATTCTGTTGTATATTTATCTTAGAAATTATTTTTGTCGGGAGGTGTCACAATGCATATGAAAAAAACACATATTTTTCCAAATTCCATGCTTTTTTTGGCAGGTATGTCGCTGATGCTTACTGCTTCATGCGGTGATACACCTTCCGCAGGGAGCGATATCACTACAACACCTGTACTCACGAAGCCACTCTCTCCGGATACCGGCGACCCGGACACGCCACTGCCGCCCTCGGCCACACCATCCCCTTCGGCGGCCCCAACCCCGGTTCCCGGTGCCTACACACCGGAAGCGGCAGCAGACCAGATCCGTGCTTTTCTTGATGTGGAACACTACAATATTACCCTTGTATCTTCTGATTTGCATGTTGAAACACAAGACTATTATACTTTCCTCATTTCCCAAAAAGGAAGCGCGGTCGAGCCTCTTATCCTGGTAGACAAGAAAGACGGCAATTTAAAATGCATCCTGTCGGACAATACGATGCAGGAAATTTCCATGCACCCGCTCTACCATGATACCGAATCCGACGATACCACCATCTCATGGAACGGCACTTACATCATAAAGGCGGAGGACGGTTCCCTGCTCAGCTACATCATCATGGAGCAGACCGATGACGGGCATTTTGAGTTTACGGCCTATTCCTATCTGGATTCCAAGGTGGAGGAACTTTCCGGGGTTGCACAGATTGCGGGTGAACGCGCCTCGTTCACAAGCGATTCCGGGGCATCGCTCACATTTTCCTGGTCGGGTGCAAACCTTGTCCTTGACCACACGCACCCGGCACAGGGGGCTACCCTGACAGGGATCTATACCTACACGGAGGAACAGGATTCCAAGGTTGTTACCGTTCCCCCGCAGGAAGTGCTCGACCGCCTCGCAAAACTTGACGCGGCACAGACCGGGCTTGGCGGGAACATGCAGGATTACTTATTTTATATGCAGGATGATGTCACAATCATGAATGACCGGCTCTGCTACAATGTGCTTGTATACTCCAGTGAGGGCTACCGCCTTTTTTATCAGGCACAGTTTTTCATCACTTTGGACGGCGGCACGGTATATTGCCAGGGGAAGGCCTCTGACGATATCCAGATTTTTTCATTACAATAAGCTGTTTTGG
This sequence comes from uncultured Lachnospiraceae bacterium, assembly GCA_964390095.1. Taxonomy (GTDB): domain Bacteria; phylum Bacillota; class Clostridia; order Lachnospirales; family Lachnospiraceae; genus RGIG4057. Next base: position 8,126 of record CAYMGZ010000066.1, read on the forward strand.
CAGCGGAAAGAAGGATGTTATGTCTGAAACAAAAACGGAACATCATTATACCCCCATACTCCCCTACGATGTCACGGCACATGAGGACTTTTATATGTATGACCACTTTCCTTACACAAGGGATCTCTCACTGTTTGACAACAATGAACGCATGATGAACAGGGGGAATGTGATCCATTTTTATACCTGCAAGATGGCGGAGCCAAAAAAGATCGGCGGCGATGTCGTGGATTCCGAGATCACGGCGGAGGAAGACATCCCCTTGGATGCGGGTACAAAAGATATGCCCTCAAATTAAAGTACCCCTTCCCCATACGGCTTTCCTTAAAAAAACGGAAGGCAGCAGGCAGGGTATCACCTTCCTGTGCCTTCCGTTTTTTTCCGTTTTTCAGTGTGTGAATGGGTTCTGGTAATGCGCCGCCCCCGAAAGTTCCTCCTCAATGCGCAGCAGGCGGTTGTATTTTGACACACGGTCACTGCGGCAAGGTGCGCCGGTCTTAATCTGCCCTGCCCCCGTCGCCACGGCAAGGTCGGCGATAAAGGTATCCTCCGTCTCACCGGAACGGTGTGAGATCACGGCACGGTATCCTGCTTCTTTTGCCATGGAAATGGTTTCCAATGTCTCCGTCAGGGAACCGATCTGGTTAAATTTGATCAGCACCGCATTTCCTGCATGCCTTTTAATCCCTTCGGCAAGCCGTTTTGTATTGGTCACAAAAAGATCATCCCCGACAAGCTGGACTTTGCTGCCAAGCCGCTTCGTCAGTTCCTCCCATCCCTCCCAGTCATTTTCGTCCAGTGCATCCTCAATCGAAGCAATTGGGTATTTGTCGCACAGCATTGCATAATAATCAATCATTTCCTTCGTGTTGCGCATGATCTCCAGCTTCCTTGTGTCCGGTGCTGCCACGGGATCTGCAAACGCCGCCGTTTTTTGGTGGCTTTCCCCCGGGAAATAATACATCCCCGCATCCTCGTTGAACAGCTCGCTTGCGGCGGCATCCATCGCAAAGACAACATCGCTCCCCGGCTCGTACCCTGCCGTGCGAACAGCCTGTGTCATATACTCAAAGACCTCCTCCGCGTTTTTTAAATCCGGCGCAAAGCCGCCCTCATCACCGACCGCCGTGACATGCCCGTTTTTTGCGAGCAGCTTCTTTAATTCATGATATACTTCCGTGCCCATGCGCAGCCCTTCCTTAAAACTTTTTGCGCCGACGGGCATGATCATGAATTCCTGGAAATCAAGGTCATTTTTCGCGTGGACACCGCCATTGACAATGTTCATCATCGGCACCGGGAGCTTTTTTGCATTCTCTCCGCCAAGATAGCGGTAGAGTGGCTGATGCCTTGCATTTGCGGCGGCGCAGGCATTTGCTAACGATGCGGCAAGGATCGCGTTTGCGCCAAGCCTCTCTTTCTTTTCCGTTCCGTCCGCCTCACAAAGTTTCTTGTCAACCGCGTTCTGCGAAAAAGGCTCCATCCCGCAAAGGACTTTTGCCAGCTCCCCGTTGACATGGGAAACCGCGCGCTGTACGCCCTTCCCCTGATAGCGGCGTTCCTCGCCATCCCGAAGTTCCAATGCCTCGTACTCGCCTGTCGAGGCACCGGACGGCACGGCCGCGCGCCCTATGGTCCCATCCTCCAAGACCACGTCCGCCTCCACGGTCGGGTTGCCCCTGGAATCCAGGATTTCCCGCGCCCTTACCTCTTTGATCCACGTTTCTTTCCCTTCCATAAACAAAACTCCTTTCTCATCGCCCTGTATGCCAAGATTAAAATCTGAAACTTAAGTTCCCCCATAGTATTGCATTATTTTCAAAAATTATGCTATACTATGGGCATGGTATGTTCCAAAATGCCCGTGGTTTGCCATCTGTTTGCGGTATGCCATCCCCAACATGGTATGATTATACCTGCGCCGGTTCGCCGTCCGACGAAGGAGGACAATTCCCTTGGCGAACCGTGTGCAT
>CAYMGZ010000067.1:0-10061 GCA_964390095.1 uncultured Lachnospiraceae bacterium
TGCTTCATCGGTCCGCTTTTGGATAAAATTCGGGATTTCCTTGATACCGGTGACGGAGGTGATGGAAATTTCGTGGTCGTATTTGTCAAGCATTGCCATACCCTTGATTTTGATGAACGCGCCTTCCTTAAGCTTCCCGGAAAGTTCCTCCTTTTGTTCCTCACGGACAAAAAGTTTGGCTTGGATCGTGTCCGTGAAGTCGGTAAAGGAAAAGATATAAAGGAATTTTTCATTTTTTAATTCGCGTATCTCAAGTTTCAGGATTTTCCCGCGCAGGATGACATCACCAATCTCATCCTGCACTTCCGCGATGGGGATGGTCTCTCCGTCGAAGGCGCGCCCGTAAAAAAAGGACGGGTCATCGGGGATTTCCCTTCGCAAGGATTTCCCTTTGTTGTAGGCGCTGCCGGAGAATTTGCCTTTCCATGAGGTATCCTTTGTGGGGGTGCCTTGGGATGCAATATCCCCCCGGTTCGCAGAACCTGGCTGTTTTGCCGCCTGTGTGCCGCCCGGCATCCCGGCAGGAAAACCCGCTGGTTTGGCTGGTTTCTCCTGTACGGCTTCTTTTTGTTCTACTGATGTAGAATTTCCGCCGCCGTTTTTGCCGTGCCCGTTCTTTGCGCCAACAGCGATGCCCCCCATCTGCGCCGTCTGCCCCTCCTGCGCTTTTCCGGCATATAAAACCGCACGGAGACGTTCCGGCACGGGGACAAATTCATATTCTTCTGTCGGTTTCTCCTCCGGGATCGGGACGTATTCGAACATGACATGTAATTCGAACCCGAAGCGCTCCCGGTAGAGTTTTTCAAAAAAAGCCCGGATGGCAGCACTTTTTTCGCGGTTGATGAAACTGTCCGGCAACAGGATGGTCATGTGGGAACCGTCCACGGACACTTCCCCGCTTTTCACGATCCCGGCAAGGACCGTGGATGTTGCGCAAAGTTCCTCAAGGAAGCTCTCCGAGCAGGCATTCCAGAGGTTTTCCTGGTTATACTGTGGGGAAAGTTTGCAGGTTTCCTTGAAATCCACCTCGCCCGCCGTATGGAACAACTGTTTTTTGAGCTGGTAAAGCATTTTTTTCTTTTCCCGGTATGGTACGGGGTGCGTGCTCTCAATATGTACCGCAATGTTCCCCGTTAATTTGGAGGCTGCTACCTTTGTGGCAGCAACCTCCTCAAAAATGCCCCGCAGGCCGTCATCGACGGCGAGCATATCAAAGACTTCAAAAAATTTCATTCTATACCCACCTTTTCACACATTAAGGAATGCATCCAATTCTTTCTTTAACTCCGCCAAAAGTGCATCCTCCGGCACCTTGCGGATGATCTCGCCCTTGCGGATGATGACACCTTCCCCATTCCCCCCGGCAATGCCAAGGTCGGCCTCCCGCGCCTCGCCCGGCCCGTTGACCGCGCAGCCCATGACTGCGACCTTGATGTCGTAAGGGTATTGTTTTACCAGTTCCTCGACCTGGTGCGCAAGCGGGATCAAATCAATCTTCGTGCGCCCGCAGGTCGGGCAGGAAATGACCTCGATGCCTCCTGCGCGCAGCCCTAACGTCTTTAAGATCAGCTTTGCCGAGTAGATTTCCTCCACCGGGCGCTCGGTCAGCGAGACACGCAGCGTATCGCCGATGCCCTCATGCAGCAGGATGCCAAGCCCCACCGCCGATTTGATGTTCCCTCCCATGGCGGAGCCGGATTCCGTGATGCCAATGTGCAGCGGATACGGCGTTTTCCCCGCAATCTGCTCATGCGCGCGCACGCACATCATCACATCCGTGGCCTTGATGGAAATGACCAGGTTATCATAGCCCATGGCCTCGATGATGTGCACCTTGTCTAACGCGCTTTCCACAAGCCCTTCTGCCGTCACATGCCCGCCATGTTTGGCAATCAGTTCCTTTTCCAGCGAACCGCCATTCACCCCGATGCGGATTGGGATATGGCGCGCTTTGGCGGCCGCAACAACTGCCTGCACCTTATCCTGCCCCCCGATATTCCCGGGATTGATGCGGATTTTGTCCGCACCGTGTTCGATGGCCGCAATGGCAAGGCGGTAATCGAAATGGATGTCCGCCACCAGCGGGATGTGGATTTTCTTTTTGATTTCCGAGAACGCCAACGCCGCTTCCATCGTCGGCACGGCGGCACGGATGATCTCACAGCCCGCCGCCTCAAGCTCCAAAATCTGGCGCACGGTCGCATCGACATCCTCCGTCTTTGTATTGGTCATGGACTGGATGGCGATGGGGCAGCCGCCGCCGATCGTCACATCCCCAATCCTGATTTTTTTTGTATGATCCCGGTAAGCCATTTTCTTGTTTCCTTTCCTGTATGAATATGCCCTTGCCCGTTTCCGGCAGAGTCTTCCCACACTGGTAAGGCAGGACACAAATCGAATTGATATTACCGCCTAAATAAATTCGTGATATCATTATAAAATACGAATACCATCAACAGCATCAGCAGTACGAAGAAAATACCGTTGACCAATCCTTCTTTCTCGCGGTTGACCGGTTTGCGCCGGATGCCCACGATGAACAGCAACAACAGCCGCCCGCCGTCGAGCGCCGGGATCGGGAGCAGGTTCATGACACCCAGGTTTGCACTGAGCAAAACGCACCAGTTGATCAGCTCGACAATCACCACGAGCGCGCCGTAAGGGGATGCCTCGTTCATCACGTTGCTGATTTCGCTCACGATGCGCACCGGGCCGCCAATGTCATCGCGGCTGACTTTCCCTTTAAAAATCTGCCCCAAACTTTTTACGGTCGTTACAATCCAGTATTTTACTTCCGCCGCGCTGTATTTTAAGATTGCAAGGCCGCTTGTTTTTTCCGCGTGCAGGTTATAGGAAAAATCCAGGGTATACGATTCCTGGCGTTTTGGTACCACGTCAACTTCATATTCAAGGCTGTTGCGCATGTAAGAAACTTTCACGGTTTCCCCGCCTAACATGCGCGACTGCATATATTCCATCAGCGCCTTGCCGTTTGCAATCTTCGTTCCGTCAATCGCGGTGAGGACATCCCCTTTTATGATCCCCGCCTCCTCAAAGGCGGAACCCTTGCTTATGCTCTGGACCGTTGCCGGAAGGTCATCCCCGTTATACGAAAAACCCATCAGGTAGCGCACGCTTTGCCGCGGTACGATGGTTGTCGTATATTTTTCGCCGTCACGTTTGTAGGTGATTTCTACCGGTGTCGCATCCTTGACCGGGTCAAACGTCTCCTCGACCATGATCTCGCGCCCGAAATTGATTTTCTTCCCATCGTAGCGCACGATCAGGTCGCCCTCCCGAAGCCCTGCCTGCGCCGCCGCGCCGTCCTCCTTCACATCCGTCACGCGCGCCGGGTCGTAGCCCGCGATTGCCACCATGATCATGGAAAGCAGGAATGCTAAGATAAAATTGAAAAGCGGTCCTGCAAAAATAACCTGGAAACGCTGCCAGACCGTCTTGTTGTTGAATGCCTTTGCGTCATCGGAATTTTCGTCCTCCCCGACCATCATGCACGCGCCGCCAATCGGAAATAAGCGCAGGGAATACAAGGTTTCCCCCTTTTTTATGCCAAAAAGCTTTGGCCCCATGCCCAGACAAAACTCGTTCACGCCGATCCCGTTTTTCTTCGCGAACAGGAAATGCCCAAGCTCATGGAAAATCACGACAAGGCTGAACATCAAAATTGCTACAATTATACTGCCTATCTTCATTTATATGCCTCCATGCTGCGACTGGTTTTTTGCTAAAAATTTCCATCGGACGCGCAGCTGTCCGCCAAAAAAATCCTACCTCATTTTGTTTCCGGGAGTTTTTGAAGGAAATCCCTCGTTTCTGCTTCCGTCTCCAAAACCTGCGAAAGTGACGGGTTCTGGATGACGGAATGCGCCTGCATGGCTTTTTCGATCCAGCCGGTGATATCCGTAAACCCGATTTTGCGGTTTAAAAATTCTGCCACGGCATACTCGTTTGCCGCGTTGTAGACAACGGGCATGCTGCCGCCCGCGCGGATGGCGGCAAAAGCCAGCGCCAGCCCCGGAAGCTCCCCAAGATCCGGCTTTTCAAAGGTCAGGCTGCCAAGCGCCGTCAAACTGAGACGTTTTCCCGCATGGGGCTTTCTCTGCGGATAAAAGAGGGCATACTGGATCGGGAGTTCCATGTCCGGCATGCCAAGCTGTGCGATCACTGCCCCGTCCTCATATTCCACGGCGGAATGCACGATGCTCTGCGGGTGGATGACCACCTCGATCGTTTCGGCAGGCATATCAAAAAGCCAGCTCGCTTCCATCACTTCAAGCCCCTTGTTGACCATCGTCGCCGAATCGATTGTGATCTTGTGCCCCATGCTCCAGTTCGGGTGTTTTAGCGCCTGCTCCACGGTCACATCTTGAAGTTCTGCCTGCCGCTTTCCCCGGAATGGCCCCCCGGAGGCTGTCAGGATCAATTTTTCCGGCCTGCCGCCCCCGCCCTGTAAGGACTGGAAGATCGCGGAGTGCTCGCTGTCCACCGGGAGCAGCTTAACGCCGCATTCCTTTACGAGCGGCATGATCAGGTGCCCCGCCGTCACCAAGGTCTCTTTGTTTGCAAGTGCAATGTCCTTGCCCGCACGGATGGCTTCCATGACCGGGCGGATGCCGATCATGCCGACCACCGCGCTGACCACCATTTCTGCCTCTTTTTCCAGTGCACAGGCAACAAGCCCATCCATGCCCGTTGTGACTTTGACGGGAAGATCCCGCACACGCAATTTAAAATCCGCCGCGCGCCCTTCGTCGTACACGCACACAAGCCGCGGCAAAAATTCCCTCGTCTGTGCCTCAAGCAGGTCGATGCTCCCGTATGCCGCAAGTGCCGTGACCCGCACATCCGCCGGATGTTCCCTCACAACATGAAGCGTCTGTGTCCCGATCGAACCCGTTGCGCCAAGAAGTGATATTGTTTTCATAATTCCTCTCATTCCGCCGCCCAAGCGGCATTTTTACCAAGGTGGCTTGCACCGTGGCGGCTTTTTGCAGGCTGCCCATGGCATAAGTTTTTTTTGGGATTCATCCGGCAGAGGACGGCCAACCTAAGCCCCTCCCCGGTCATAAAAGCTGTGCCAGATAATATATGACCGGAGCCGTAAAGATCACGCTGTCAAAACGGTCCATCACCCCGCCATGCCCTGGGATCAGCTTCCCGTAGTCCTTCACGTCATGGTTGCGCTTGATCGCGGATGCCGCCCAGTCGCCAAGCTGTGAGATCACGGAGGATGCCGCCCCGATCACGGCGCAGGAAAGCACCGGGTTGGAAAAGGTTTCCAACTGCGCCGAAAAGACCGCAGCAAACAATGCGCCAAGCCCTGCCGCGCCAACGACCCCGCCGGCACAGCCCTCCACGGATTTCTTCGGTGAAAGCTTCGGCACGATCTTATGTTTGCCAAAGCTCCTGCCGACAAGATACGCAAACGTGTCCGACCCCCAGGAACCGATAAAAATCAACCATACAAGGTACGCGCCGCTCTCGCATTCCCGGAGCCGGAAAACATAGCTTAACATTACTGCCACATAAAAAAAGCCAAAAAACACCATTGTGACTTGCTCAGAACGATATTTCGGGAATGTAAACACATATCCCAGCATCAGGACCAGGAAAAATGCGATGGACAGCTCCATCCCATATGCCCCCTGCCCGAAAAACAGCAGGAAATCAAAACCGATGCAGGCAAGATACCCGGTGATCCCTAAAAGCGCCCTGTGGATTCCCATCACGCGGTACATTTCCATCATACCGATAAGCGAGACCAAAAGGATTGCCCCAAACAGCACCCCACCGCCAAGGATTAGCGCGAGCACCGTGCATACCACGATAATGCATGAACTTCGGAACCGAACCCAGAACATACCTTACACCCCTCCAAATCTTCTGTCTCTCATATTATAATACTCAATTGCCTTTTGTAATTCCTTTTTATCGAAATCCGGCCACAAAACATCCGTGAAATAAAGCTCCGCATAGGCAAGCTGCCAGAGCATGTAATTTGACAGACGCACCTCCCCGCTCGTCCGGATCAAAAGCTCCGGCGACGGGATCCCCGCAGTGTCCAGATAATTTTCAAAGTCATCCTCCGAAAACGCACCAAGTTCCACCCTGCCCGCCGCATAGTCCGCCGCGAGCCGTTTTGCCGCACGCAAAAGCTCATCCCTGCCCCCGTAATTCAGCGCGACCTGGAATTTCAGCCCCGTGTTGTCCTTTGATGCCTCCTCAAGCCTTTTTATGCTATCCTGAAGGTCCGCATCCAGTTTGCTGATATCCCCGATGATGCGCACGCGCATATTGTTTTTTTTGCTCGTCTTGATGCAGTCCTTCATATAGTCGCGCAAAAGACCCATCAGCGTGTCAATTTCCTCCTTCGGACGTTTCCAGTTCTCCGTGGAAAAGGCGTAGACGGTCAGGTACTGTATCCCCATCCGGTACGCGTCCTCACAGATTTTTTCCACTGTTTTGCTTCCCTGCGCATGCCCGTAGGTCCGCGGCATCATCCTTTTTTTTGCCCAGCGCCCATTGCCGTCCAAAATAATCGCAACGTGCTGCGGGATCACATAATTTTCTTTGCTCATCGCCTGCTCCTTCCTGCAGCACTCCCCCCTTATCTTTCCGTCAAAAACCGTGTGCGCAAACCACACGCCTTTGCCCTGTGGCTAAAGCAAAACGCACAAAGGAACAAACCTGCATATGGTACCCTGCAGGTCTGTCCTCCTTATACGCCCCTTGGTTTTCCCGTCAATTATACCGTCATAATCTCCTTCGCCTTCGCTTCGGTTTCCTTGTCAATCATCTCAATGTATTTATCCGTCATCTTCTGGATTTCATCCTCGATTGTCTTTTGCTCATCCTCGGAAATTTCGCTTGCCTTCCCAAGCTTTTTGATGGCATCATTCGCGTCACGCCGGATATTGCGCATGGCAACCTTCGCGTTCTCCGCTTTCTTTTTCACATCTTTTGTAAGGTCCTTCCTACGGTCCTCCGTAAGTTCCGGGAATACAAGGCGGATCACCTTCCCGTCATTGCTTGGGGTGATCCCTATGTCGGAGGCGAGGATGGTCTTCTCGATTTCCTTGATCATCTTTGATTCCCATGGCTGGATCTGGATGACCCTCGCCTCCGGGACGGAAATGTTTGCGACCGACTGCAGCGGGGACGGCGTACCGTAATAATCGACGCGCAGCTTGTCAAGCAAATGCGGGTTGGCGCGCCCCGCGCGGATCGTTGCAAATTCTTCCCGGAGCGCATCGAGGGATTTCCCCATTTTTTCCTCAAAAGGTTTGATTTTTTCGTTCATACAATTCCTCCATTTTTCGGGCCGGCAGTTCCCGTTCCTCTCATTCCACCGTGACGATCGTTCCGGTGATCCTGCCGTTCCCGTTATTTACAATACTATTTTCCTCGTTCAGCGAAAATACAAGCAGCGGTATTTTGTTTTCCATGCACATTACGGTCGCCGTCAGGTCGAGGATGGCAAGTTTTTGATCAAGCAGCTCCTGGTAGGATACCGTGCTGTACTTTTTTGCCGCAGGGTTTTTCTTCGGGTCACTGTCATATACGCCGTCCACCGCGCGTGCCATCAGGATCATGTCACACGAAAGCTCCACCGCGCGCAGGGCCGTCGCCGTGTCCGTTGAAAAATAAGGGTGCCCCGTGCCGCCGGCAAGGAAGATGACTTCCCCCGCCGCAAGGCTTTCCACTGCCTTTTCCCTTGAAAACAGTTCCGTCATGGCACCGAGGACAAACGGCGTATATACCTTTGTTTTCATGCCGATATGGCGGAAAATCTCCGAGACATAAATGCAATTCATCACCGTCGCCAGCATCCCGATCTGGTCTGCCCGGCTGCGCTCAATCGTCCCGCTGCTGCGGCCGCGCCAGAAATTCCCGCCGCCGATCACGATGGCCACCTGCACGCCCGCATCGGCAAGCTGTTTTACCTGCCCGGCCACGTTAAGGCAGGTCGCTTCGTCGAACCCTGTTTTTTTCTCCCCCGCAAGCGCTTCCCCGCTTAATTTTAATAAAACGCGCTTCATTGCTCCCCCTCCAAACTATTTTGCCGTGAAAATATTATTGATGTCGATGCCGGTCGCGTAGGCAAGGGAAACACGCCCATCCAGCACGGCACCGTTATTTAACTGGATGGACTTTGCCTTGATGTCACCCTGGACCACGGCGGTTGAATCCACGATGAGCGCCCCCGCGATGTCAAGATCCCCCTTGACCGCCCCTGCGATCACACCGGACGTACCTGACACATTGCCGATCACAATGGTCTGCTGCGCGATCTTGACACTTCCCTCGCTGTAAATGCTTCCCTCCAGCCGGTCCGTATTGACAAATATTTCCGATGCCCTGGAATCCCCGACAACCTTGCCGGAAATTGACAGCTTCCCAAGGCATTCGATATCGCCGTTGATCGTGCCCATGACATCAAGGGAGCAATCCGAGATGATGCTTCCGTTGATTGTCGTTCCCTTCGTGATCACGGTCGTGCCTTCCTGTTCCCTGCGCAAAACCGTCGGTTCCGGGGGATCGGTATCCATGGCCTGCCCTGTGGCATCCATGCTGTCTTCCTCCCCCTCATCATCATCCAGCGCACTCTCCCCTTCCTCCTTCAATGCCTCCTCCTCGTCGGCGAAAAGGCTGTCAAGGATGTCCGCGTTCATCTGGTCCGTTTCATAATCCGTCTCCATATCCCTAGGTACCGCAACGGTTTCCATGTCCGCGTCATTGTTTCCGTAGCCTCTGTAAAAAGCCATTTTTTCACCTCCTTTTTACGTTTTTCCCTATTTTTTTCACTCCTCCTGTGCTGGCTTCACATGGCGGATCAGCGGTGTATCGGCTGTGATTGGCAGAACCTGTGCACCTTTTTCGATCAGCGCAGGCAATACGATCTTCATCGATTCCAGCGTCTTTCCCTTCGCGTTCGTATCGTGGCATAACACAACGGAAGTCGTCTTTTTTTCCACGCCGTCCAGCAAATTTTGTGCCAGTTCTTCCACCGTATAACTTTTTCCCGTCGCATCCCCATTTTCCACATTCCAGTCAAAATAGCGGATATCCCGCTCCAAAAGGAAGCTGATGAACGGCTGGATTGTCAGAGCCTTGCACTTGCTGTTGCTGCTCCCGCCCGGGAAACGGTACAAGTCAGGAACATACCCTATCTTATCATACAATAAATCGCTTATCTTTGTAAAGTCTTTCTCGAAATCTTCTACCGATTTATATATTTGCCCATAATCATGCGAGTAAGAATGCATCCCAATGCTATGCCCTTCCTCGGCCATCCGCTGGTACAGGCGGTCATATTCCTCCCCCTCATGCCCAACCACGAAAAATGTCGCCTTGACATCATACTGTGCAAGCAGGTCAAGAAGTTCATCCGTGTTTTTGCTCGGGCCGTCATCAAAGGTCAGGTATACTTTTTTATCCGCCCACGCCAACGGCTCCCCGGTATCCGGGTCAACGGCAGCCGTAGGCTCAGGGGACGGGGTCGGGGCCAAGGTCGGGGTCGGGGTCATGGATGGCTCTTCGGCCGCGATCGGCCGTCCGGTATCCCCGGGTGTTTCGCCAACTGGTCTTTTGTCCTCCCCCGACGAAGAAATCGTTAAATCCTCCCCTCCGTAGGAGGTTCCGTCCGCCGGTATGGCGCTCGGGCTTAGCTGAGGTGTTAGGGCTTCCCCCCCGGTAGGGCTTGGGGTATTTGTCGGCTGCGGGGTAAGGCTTCCCGCGCCGCCGTAATCTCCTCCTGTACCGTTCCCGCCCGTTTGCTGCTCATATTTTTTTATCTTTTGCTCCATCTCTGCCATATCTTTTTGTAACCTTGCCTGTTTTGAAAACAGGATGATACAAAGAATTGTTGGCACCAACGCCAGCAAAAGGACAAGCATCATAAACTGCTCCCTTGCGCGCTTGACCCTTTCATTCCGTGCCCTTCTGTTTCCTCCTCTACCGTACTCGTCCATTCCTCATCTTCCTTTCCACGTTCTACTTTATACTTTTCCCGCATCCGAAAATCTCATGCAGAAAACCAT
>CAYMGZ010000068.1:0-4091 GCA_964390095.1 uncultured Lachnospiraceae bacterium
CTTCTTTTTTACTTCCTTCCGGTTTCCGATCTCAAATTGCTTCATATCCTTAAAATCCCGCGCCTCATACAGGATATGGCTCTCAAGCCCCAGCGTCTTTAGCAAATCGGTAGTCCGGCTTCCGGTCTGCGAGTGCAGCATTGAGACAAACGGCCGCTCATAAATCACCGAAAACACGGTGCCATGAAATGAATTCGTAAGGACATATTCCGCTCGTTCCATCTCCCCCAAAAACTCGCCCGGCGTGTGTGTGTAAAACGATTCCAGCTCATTGCGGAAAACCTTCCCCGGTTTCCTCTGGATGATGGGAAGCCCCGTCACGACGGAAAGGTTGTTCGCAAGCTGCACAAGCCCCCGGTTCGTCTCCATCATATAGACAAGGATATAGCGCCCGGTGCGCTCCCCGGCAACCTTGATCTCTTCATACTCCTCCCGCGAAAGTAAAAGCGTCGGGTCAAGCACGACCTCCGGGACCTTGCCCGTCACTTCCTCCACTGCCCCCGCCGCGGAACACTCCCGCACGGAAATGGCCGAAAAACGCCCCAGTGCGCCGGCACATGCCTCACGGTACTGCGCCGGGAAACGGTCCCTGCCGATGCTGGCGGCATAGGAGATGCGCCTGCTGCCCTCCTGTGCAAATTCCAGGAAGTATGCCGGGTCATACCCTCCCGTGTGGTCCGGGTTCCATACCTGGTCGCTGCCCGTGATATAAGCATCCAAACCCGGCGGGTTGGCGGCAAGTTCCTCATAGGTCGTATAATCCCCTACAAATTCAAAATGATCCTTGAGGAATTTCCGGTATTTTGTGTATTTCGTCTTCAGCTTCCGCCGCCTTTTCCTCACATCCTTTTTCTTTAGGTACTGCATGCGCTTCGCCGCCGTGTCAAGGCGCGGTACCACGTAGAGCCTGTCAATCACCCACGGATGGTAATTGACGATACAAGGCGTTACCCCAAGCTTTTTGAGCGCCTTTTGCAGCGCCCACGCCTGCAGGGTTGCACCGTAATTATGTGCACTGTGAAATGTAACAACTCCTGCCTTCAAACTTTCTTTCATCCTTTCTTCCCCTCCGCGCCGACCTCATCCAGAAGCTTATCCACCGCAAGGAGCTTTGCCGGTGTAATGATGCGTTTTACCTTCCCGTTTTCAAATGCCTTGCAGGAAAGTTTTTCCAGTTCTTCGCTGCCTATCACATAATCATACCATTCCAGATGCTTTACCACATAGCTGACATTTTTCCGGTAAACGCGTTTCTGCCGGTACAAAACATCCTGGTACGCAAGAAAATTATATATTTTCGGCACCGTAAACTGCCCGCAGATATGGTGCATCAGGCGGTCGCGGTTGCTTAGGTTGACAAGGTAGTCTATGCGGATATTCCCAAAATATTTTTCCTTTTCAATCTTGGCCAGACGGTCAATCTGGCGGTCCGTCCAGCGGTTATAAAGATTGAAGCGGAATGCAAAAATACAGGCGATGCGCCCGGCCACCGTGTAATTGACATCAAACATCAGAGGGAGGTAGCCGATTTCTTTTGAAAACAGTGAGAGCTTCCTTGTTGCCGCCTTTACATTTTTCGCCTTCACACAATAAAAATAGTTGTAATGTTCCCTGTCAAAGCCATTCAGCCGTTTGATACGCTTTGCCGTCGCCGCATCCTTCGCCAGCGCATTGATCATAAGCAGCACATTCTTCTTGCCGTTGCCATTTGCCCCCTCAACCGGAAACGGCGGCTTCTTTCCAAGAAACAGGTATTTGCAGACCGAAAGCGCCGTATCCTTGTTATCGTATGGGCAGTAGGTCCTGCGGAAATTTTCATACGGTGCCGGCTCCTCGTCATTGATTTTTTCCATCAGCGCGTCCACGGTATCCGCCTGCGGGAATTCAATGTCTTCAAGGTCAATGTACATCCCACGGTCACTTAAGTATTCCTCACGGTCGTAAGTAAACAGGATGATTTTCCTGCCCGAAACCGCATAATCAAACATAATGCTGGAATAATCCGTGATCAATAAATCGGTCGCGTTCAAAAAATCATAAGTCTCATACTCCTTTGGGAACGGGCGGATATGTTCGAAATCCCCATAGTTTAGGCCCTCCCTCACATACGGGTGGAGCTTGACAAAAAGCACTTGGTTTTCCTCGAGAGCCGCATCAATATCATAAAGATAATTGCCAATCTGCTCAATCTGTTTCTTGTTCTCTTTCTTGCTTAACAGCCCGCGCCAGGTTGGCATGTACGCCATCACCTGCATGTCCGAAAGCTGCATCTTATCCCGGACCAGCTCCCGCCGTCCCTCATCAAAAAATGCGGAATTGCGCGGGTAGCCGGACAATAGTATCTTCCCCTGGTACAACTGCCGGATCATGTAATCATCCAGAAAAACATCCCGTGAAAACTCATTTTGGTAGAGCAGGTAATCCGCAACCATAAAATTGCGCTGGACATTGCCAAGGGCATATTCCCGCTGCGGGACGATGCGCCCCATCGCCTTGAGCGGCGTGCCGTGCCATGTGTTTAAGTAAACCTGCTCCTTCCGTTTAATGTAATAACTTGCAAGGCTGGTGTCCGTGACCAAGTATTTTGCGGTCGCAAGCATTTTTAAGTAATCTTTTGAATTGTACACGACAAAACGGACAAAATCAACCCCGTAGCGCAAAAGGCGCTCTTTCCAGACATCGATCAGTTCCTCCTTTAACGTCAGGCAGACATCCAGTTTGCTAAACTCCTCCCCCCGCATCGCAAGGAGCATGTAAAAGATGTTCCCCGCCACATCCTCACCGTGTTTGGATTCAAAAAACACCTGGTTTTCCACGACCGCAAGCTTCCTGTAATACTTTGTATACTCCACGTCGCGCGGCATGGAAAAAAGCTTGCGCAGGCTGCTCTTCTCCTTTAGGTACCGCAGCTTGTGCCTACGCTTCCGGAACGCGTCAAAGCCCTCCTTCTTTTTTGCGAGGGCACGGCGCACGCGGATGCTCATCCGCAAAAGCCCAAGCGGCATCTTTTCGCGGACCCAGAGAAGGCGCAGCATCTTCCCCTTGCTTTGGTAGAGGGGCAGCATCTTTTTACTGCGCTCGGAGGCGGAATATTTCAAATACCGGTTCTGCTGCCAATCCGGGAAGTTTTTTTCCAGATAATCCATCGTCATGCGGACCAGCTTCTGTTTTAATTCCAGCATCCCCCGGTTTTCCAGCGCCTGCCTGCGGTTATTGTCAAAAATCAGGTTCAGGCGCACGAGCAGGTGGCGCACACAGATATATTCAATCTCCTCATAAAATTCCGTAAAATGCCCGTTGGCCTTTAAGCTGTCCACCATCAGCGAGAGCGCCGGGATGATGTCAAGCGTGTGCTCATTTAGGGAATTCAGGAAACTTGTGGTCGATGCCCTGCGGTAATTGTAGAGGCGTTTTTTCACCACGCCGATGCGCTCGGCATCACACAGCAGGGGATACATGATTGCCAGGTCCTCAAAGCGCAGCCCCTGCGGGAACGGGTATTTCGCGATCAGTTCCCGCTTGTAAAGCTTATCCCACGGGAACGGCGAAATGTGGATCAGTTCAAACTTATTCTGATGCACATTGAAATCACTCTCGTAACTGATATTGTATGATTTGCTCTTTGTGCGAACCAGCTTTTTGGTCAAAGTTTTCTCCCGGATATCATAATACTGGCACAGGACGACATCGTGGTTCCCCTGCACCGCTTTTTGGTACAAAAGCTCACATGCCGCACCGGATGCGACAAAATCATCGCTGTCCACAAAAAGGATATATTCCCCCACCGCTTTTTCGACACCGAAATTCCGCGCATGGCTGACCCCTTGGTTCTTAATATGGTAAACCCGCAAGATATCGGGATATTGTTCCTCATACTCCTTTAAAATCTGCACCGACCCATCCGTGCTCCCGTCATCCACCGCGATGACCTCAATCCCTTCCAGCGTCTGGGTACAGACACTGTCAAGGCACTGGCGCAAATAATTCTCCACATTATATATCGGTATAATGATACTGACTTTGATCTCCGACACAACCTTACCTCCCGGTCTTACACAGCAAAAATGCTTTCTCTACTTGGAATTTAACCT
>CAYMGZ010000068.1:4101-4521 GCA_964390095.1 uncultured Lachnospiraceae bacterium
TTCTGTTAATTATACCCCACTTTCGCCCCACAAGCAAGATTTTCCTGCGCAAACGAACAAATTTTCGATTTTTATGTTTTTTGATTGCGAAACTGCGGGGGGTTGTGCTATACTACTACCTATCCGGTAAAACCAGAAAACGAATATGATATTTCAAAGAAATGAATTTCAAAGAAACGAGGAGCACTATGGAACAGTATAACGGCAGCCAGATCGTGGTCTTGGAAGGGCTTGAGGCGGTGCGCAAGCGCCCGGGCATGTACATCGGGAGCACCGGCACCAGAGGCCTGCACCACCTGATCTGGGAGATTTTAGATAACGGTATCGACGAGCATCTGGCAGGTTTCTGCAAGCAGATTGACATTGTGATGAAAAAGGACGGGGGCATCTCCATCACCGACCACGGGCGCGGCGTGCCGA
>CAYMGZ010000068.1:4531-9974 GCA_964390095.1 uncultured Lachnospiraceae bacterium
CGACATCCACCCGACCAAACACATCCCGACGGCGCGCGTCGTCTACACGATCCTGCACGCGGGCGGCAAATTCGGCAATTCCGTCTACAAAGTATCCGGCGGCCTGCACGGCGTGGGTGCCTCGGTCGTCAATGCCCTCTCCTCCCACATGATCGTGGAGATCAAGCGCGAGGGAAAAATCTACCGCGACGAGTACCGCGACGGCGGGCACCCGGTGACCGAGCTTGTGGACGGGCTGCTGCCGGTGGTCGGCAAATGCAACAAATCCGACACCGGCACGCGCGTCACGTTCTACCCGGACGACACGATCTTTGAGACGGTGGAATTTAAAGAGGAAACAATCTGCAAGCGCTTAAAGGAAGTTGCCTACTTAAACAAAGGCTTAAAGCTTGTCTTTAAAAACGAGCATACAGGCACCGAAAAGGTTTACGAGGAAACCCTTGGCATCAAAAGCTTTGTCTCCTACTTAAACCGCGAGGCCACCGTGCTGCACCCGGAACCGATCTATATCGAAGGGACGAGCGGGGAGATCGAGGTGGAGGTTGCCTTCCAGTACACGGACAATTTCACCGAGCAGATCAATTCCTACTGCAACCGCATCAATGTCGTGGACGGCGGCACACTCGTGACCGGCTTTAAAACGGCGCTCACGCGCGTGATGAACCAGTACGCGAGGGAGCTTGGCTATTTAAAGGAAAAAGACGAAAATTTGGACGGGCGCGACATCCGCAACGGCATCGTCGCCATCATCTCCATCAAGCACCCTGACCCGCAGTTTGAGGGGCAGACAAAGACAAAGCTTGGCAACACCGACGCGAAAACCGCCGTGGATGATGTGTTTGCGACCGAGGTCACGCGCTGCCTTGACAAAAACATCGACACCTTAAAAGCCATCCTCGACAATTCCATGCGTTCCTACAGCGCAAGGAAGGCGGGGGATAAGGCGCGCAATGCTGTCTTAAAACAGCTAAATGATGTCGATACCCGCTCAAAGCTCGCCTCCTGCTCCTCCAAAAAGCCGGGGGAATGTGAGGTCTACATCGTCGAGGGCGATTCCGCGGGCGGCACGGTAAAGACCGCCCGCAACCGCAAGACCCAGGCGGTGCTCCCGCTGCGCGGCAAAATCTTAAATGTCGAGAAGGCGACGCTTGACAAAATTTTGGTGAACAACGAAATCAAGACGATGATTGCCTCGTTCGGCTGCGGGATCGGGGATGATTTTGACATTACGAAATTGCGCTATGACAAAATCATCATCCTCACCGATGCCGACGTGGACGGCGCGCACATCAGCACGCTGCTCTTAACCTTCTTCTACCGCTTCATGCCGGAGCTCATCACAAACGGCAAAGTGTACCGTGGGATGCCGCCGCTTTACAAGGTGGAATTTGAGGGCAGCGTAAAAGGCAAAAAGAAAAAGCAATCCCGCTACCTTTTTGACGATTTCGAGCTGGAAAAATTCCGCAAGGAAGGGAAAAAAATCCTCTCCTTACAGCGCTACAAAGGCCTTGGCGAGATGGACGCGAGCCAGCTCTGGGAGACGACCTTAAACCCGGAAACCCGCATCTTAGCGCAGGTTTCGCTCTCGGACACCGTGGAGGCGGACGAGGTCACGACACTTTTGATGGGCAGCAATGTGCCGCCGAGGCGCGCGTTTATCGTCGAGGAAGCAAAGTATGCAAAATTAGATATATAATTTAAGGGGGATTTTTCATGGAAACAATCATTATAAAACTGGATTCCAGAAAGCTGGACAACCCGGATTTGGACATCCGCTACCTTTTGCCGGACGAAATCGAAAAATATACAGACAACAAAGTAAGCGACAACGGCTATGATTACATTACCGATATGGAACTGGGCATCTGGCTTGAAACCGAGGATGCAAAAGCATACCTTGACCCCATCCTCCACCTCTTAAAGGAGAAAAAATTTTGTGGAAATGACCTTTCAAAGACCGCAGAAATCTACATTTCCCATGCCGAGGCTGCAGAACTTAAAGAATGCGAGAAAGTATATCCCGCCTGACGCAATATCATCATATGCCGCAGACGCGGCAGAATGGGGGAAACCATGAAGACAGACAATATCATCCAGCTTGATTTTTCGGAGGAGATGAAGACCTCCTTCCGCAATTACGCAATCAGCGTCATCATCGACCGCGCGCTGCCGGACGTGCGCGACGGCCTAAAGCCGGTGCAGCGCCGCATCCTCTACTCCATGACCGAACTCGGGCTTGACCCGAAAAAGCCGCACCGCAAAAGTGCCCGCATCGTCGGCGACACGATGGGTAAATACCACCCGCACGGCGATTCTTCCATCTACGAGGCACTCGTGCATATGGCGGAGGATTTTTCCATGCAGATCCCGCTTGTGGACGGGCATGGCAATTTCGGCTCGATCGACGGCGACCCGCCCGCCGCGATGCGTTACACGGAGGCGCGCCTGTCCGAGGGCGCGATGGCACTGCTTGACAACCTCGACAAAAACCTTGTCGAGTTCATGCCGAACTTCGACGACAGCGAAAAAGAGCCGAAAGTCCTGCCCGCAATGCTGCCAAACCTCTTAATCAACGGCACGACCGGCATCGCGGTCGGCATGGCGACAAATATCCCGCCGCACAACCCGTCCGAGATCATAAACGCTGTCATGGCTTATATGGACAAGCCGGAAATAACGGTCACGGAACTGATGCAGTATGTGCCGGGGCCGGATTTCCCGACGGGCGGCACGATTGTAAACGGCAACGATTTGCCGGGGATCTACGAGAGTGGGGAGGGCAAAATCAAAGTCCGCTCCACCGTCGAGATTGAGCCGTCCGACGGCGGGCGCAAAAACATTGTGATCACCGAAATCCCCTTCCCTTCCTCCGGGAACAAGACAAAACTCGTCGAGAGCCTTGTTACCCTGATGAAGGACAAGGTGTTTGACGAAATTTACGATGTGCGCGATGAATCCTCCGCCGATGTGCGCATTGTCATCGAGGTGAAAAAAGACCGCGACATTGACAACCTGTTAAACGGGCTGTACAAAAAAAGCCCGATGGAGGATACCTACGGTGTCAACATGCTCGCCATCAAGGACAACCAGCCCATCCTCTTTAACCTAAAGACCCTGATTGGCGAGTTCGTCCTTTTCCAAGAAGAACTCTACACGCGCCAGTACGAGCATCTGCTCGACAAGGCGAACAAGCGGCTGGAAATTGTGAACGGTTTGATCCGCGCGGTTGACCTGATCGACTTAATCATCGAGATCCTGCGCGGTTCCACCTCCGTCACCCAAGCAAAGGCCTGCCTGATGAAGGGGGATACGACGGGCATCCAGTTCAAATCCAAGGCCTCGGCCAAAACCGCCGCGACCCTTGATTTCACGGAGCGCCAGGCCGATGCGATCCTCGCGATGCAGCTCTCAAAGCTGATTGGCCTTGAGCTGCTAAAACTGCACGAGGAAAACCAAGAATTGTCCAAACAGATTGCAGAATACAATGACATCCTCGAAAATAAGAAATCGCTCTACAAGGTAATCAAAAACAACTTAAAAAGTTACAAAAAGCAGTTCCCTCAGGAGCGGCGCACGAAAATCACCCACGCAGAGGCATCGAACTATGTGGAGGAAGTCCGCATTGAGGATATCTATGTGCTAATTGATCGTTTTGGTTATACCAAATGTATTGATTCCGCAACCTACTCGCGCACAACGGAAGAGAATTTGAAAGATTTCGTCCATATCATCCGCATGAAGAGCAACGACAAGCTCTGCCTGTTCACGCGCGAGGGCAACATGTACCAGATTAAGGCCGCTTCCATCCCGCGCTGCCGTATCCGCGACAAGGGCACGCTGATCCACAACCTGTGCAAGCTGGATAAAGAAACCGTGCTGACCTACCTCTCCTTCGAGGAACTGTTTGAATCGCAGCTCTTTTTCGCGACAAAATATGGCTATGTCAAGCTGGTATCCGGCATCGAGTATGAGACGAACCGCTCCGTGATTGCCTCGACAAAACTGGAGGAAGGGGATGAAGTCGTCTGCGCCACACCGCTGTCCGCCGCACAGATCATGGAGGGCGGCATGAAGGTCATCCTGCTCACGCACGATGGGCTCTCCCTCGGCTTTGAGCTTTCCGAAGTCCCGGAATTTAAAAAGACGGGGCGCGGGGTCAAGGGGATTGCCCTGGAAATGGCGGATGCCGTGGCCTATGCCGCCGCCATACCGCAGATTACGGAAACATTCGAGTACAACGGGAAATTTTATTCCGCGCGGAAGGTGAAGAACCGGAAACGTGGGGCAAAGGGGCAGAAAGCGAACCTAAACGTCTAAGGCATGGCAGGATAACGGCGGGAACTGGCGGGAACTGACTCGCAAAATTTCCCGTTCCCCCACAGGCTTGTTTCCGCGCCGGAAACCATGCAAAAAAATATGCCCCTTTTTTTAAGTGCCGGGTTTCCCGTATCCGACCCGATTGCCTTAAAAGGGGGCATATACATTTAAAGCCTTACAAACACTGCCGTTTCTTTCTTTAAATCCTCCGCGATCGACTGGTTTTCGCCCATGCGGCGGTTGATGTGCTCCACATCCGCCACCAGCGCCTGTGTGCTGTCCGCCGCGCCGGCAACCCCTTTGACACCACCCTCGATCGCCACCGTGATTTTTTGGATGGAATCTGTGATCTGCCCCATCTCATCGCGCAGATGGTCCGTTTTTTCCGTAAATTCATTCATCGTGCCTTCGATATGGTTCGCCGCTTCCTCATAACGCTTCCCCCTGTCCACAAATTTCGCGAACTCCAAAAGGATGGAATCATTGACGTAACCAATCATGCCGGAAGCACTTTCCGCAAGGTTATGCACCGCCTTGATCACAACGTTGTTGATCTGCTGGATGTTGTTCGCCGTCTCACGGCTCATATCCGCTAACTGCCGGATTTCCTCCGCAACCACGGCAAACCCGCGCCCGGCATCCCCCGCCCGCGCCGCCTCAATCGAAGCATTTAAGGCCAGCAGGTTGGTCTGGGATGAGATACTTAAAATATTGTTGGTCAGGCTGTTGACCTGGTCCACGCTCCCCGAATCTTTGATTGCCTGCCGTAACACTTCCCCAATCTCCCGGACGCGCCGGTCCGTTTCCTCCATGCTGTTCTTCGCATCCATGGCCATGGTGTCCGCGTCCTCACGCATCTTCCTCGCATAGTCATTGATCTCCACTGACCTGCCTGCGATGCGGTTCACATTTTCCTGCACCACCAAGGCATTTTGGTTGATCTGCCCGGTGGAACTTGAAACCTCCTGCATGGTCGCAGACAGTTGCTGCGTCACCGCCGAAAGCCCCGCGACGCTGTCATTGGAATCGCGGACACTTAGGAGCACCTCGCTCACCACCGTATCCATGCGCTCCGAATTGCCGGAAATCGTTTTTAATATCTGCTGGAGCTTATCCATAAAAGTGT
>CAYMGZ010000069.1:0-9956 GCA_964390095.1 uncultured Lachnospiraceae bacterium
GGCACCGTAAAAGTTGACACGGCCGTACCCCCACTCCCGATTCGGTATCATCAACCCCTCCCGTTCCGCCCCCCCTTTGAGCAACCTTTTAATCTCCTGCGTCCGCACCTCAGGCTGCCTGCCGTCCACCACGGCCCACTCAAGGAAAAGCGCACAGCCGCCCGCCGTCAGCGCAGCCGCAGCACCCCCGCCGCTCTTTGTGGTAAAGCCCCCGCCAACCCTTGGACCGTAAATGGATACCCCCGGTGCCGCCACATCCGGCTTCCTTACATCCATCCTGGTAAAGCCCCGCCCGGAGTGCAGGGCAAGGGAATTATCCCCGACACGGTAAGAAGATACCGTGATTGGCTCGCTTGCGTTCCCCGGCCCAGTAATCGTCACATATGGATCCGCGCGCAGGAAATAGGTATCCTCCGTCACAAAATCATGGACGGGCAGCCAGATGTCAAACCCCCCGCCAAAGCCCTGGTCCTCATAGACTTGAAAACGCCATATCCCCGCCGTCGGGTCGGTAATGCGCATCAGGATCAGCTGGTTCCCGCTCCTTCCCTCCGCCATGAAATAATTCATGCTGATTTTGGTATCCTCGAACAAAAAATTCATGTTCTGCACATGGTTCCTGCGCTCCGGGGTCCTGCGGATTAACTCCCCGGTCGGGGATACGACCGAAACCGAATATTGGTTTAACGCTTCCGCCCACAGTTCCATCGTAAAGCCCCGCTCGCGCTCCCCGATCCGAAGCTCCACCTCCTCATATTCCGAACCGCTCCCCGCCGAGCGGTAATGGAGCCCATAGCTGGATTCATTCCCGGTTGAAGTCACCACACACATACGGTACCTTCCCGCCGCCGCATTTAACATGCCGTCCAGTATCCCCTGCCCGGAATGTCCGCCCGAATTTGTGCCGAGTGTCATACAGATGACCAGCGGGATTCTTCTGCGCGAAGCTTTGGCAATCAGGTACTGGATCCCCCATGCAATATCCGTTTCCTGGTAGCATGTAACCCCTTCCGGGATCTGATAGAGTTCCCTCAAATACATCTTGGCAGGTTTTAACTTTACCATCACAATGTCCGCCAATGGCGCGGCACCGGAAAAGGCCGCCGCCCGGTCATTGTTTCCCGCTGCCGCCCCCGCCACAAAGGTCCCATGCCCGTTCGTATCCCGCTCCGGCACGATCCCCTCCGGATTTTCACTTAGCAGTGCGCGCGATATCTGCTCGCCCGTATATTCCGCCCCGTATGCAAAACCCTCCGGCGGCACCCCTTCCTCCATCGTCTGGTCCCAGATTGCCGCAATCCGGCTTGTTCCGTCCGGATTGCGGAATACAGGGTGCTCATAATCAATCCCCGTATCGATAAATCCGACCATGACCCCCCGCCCGGACAGATCCAGGTACGGCAGCCGGTCAAGCCTCGCAATCCCCATGGCTTCTAAACTTCTGGCGCTGGAATTTGCCACGGTGCCATCCCCCGCATCCTCCATGATGGCATAGCATTTCGGAACGGCGCTGTAAATAGCCGGGAACCCTATCGTTGTGCTGTTGACACGCCCAATGCTTGCATATCCGATTGCATACTGGTCATCCAGCTGTAAAACACAGTCAAAGCCATACAGTTCCTTTAATTCCTGTGGCGGCACAATGAGCTGGACAAAAAATTCCTGCATTTCCTGCGAATAGATCGCTTCCCTACAATCCATAAATTTTATGGAGGCTGCCGCGCAGGGTAGGAAACCATTCCCCGTTTCCTGTCCTGCGCGGCAGCCTCCTACCTTCCATGAAATATTATTGCATTATATTCGGGTTGCGGATAATCCAGAACGGACCGCCATCCGAAGCCCATTTTGCCTCCGACTGGATGGTCTCAAAATCCCATTCCGCCATGGTATTTTCCCGGCTGTTGCAGTCCGCGACTAAGATTTTGCCCTCCGCTGTAATCCCGCGCAGCACAATAAAATGTCCGCCCTTGGTGAAATGCCCTTTCCCCATAAGTACAACGACCATGTCGCCATTCTTTAATGCTTTCTTTACTTTCTCCGGGGTATCCGTGTCATTGCCCACGCCTTCGGATTTTAAGCCAAATGCCTTTGCGGTCCCATTTACGACCGAGTGCAGCGAGCCGCTCTTCGGATACCAGTACCCATTGTCAAATGCCCATTTTGACATCTGAACCGGGTCGATGCCGATATCGGTCAGGCTTGAAACAACAATCGCCATGGAGGTCGGCCCGCACGCGTATTTTGCAATCGTGTCCTCCCCCCCGTAAATCAGGCTGCCCCAACGCGAATCCGTCTGCATATAATACACGGTGTCAACTGCACCGTCCGCCGTTAAAAGCTCCCCGCTTTGCGGTGTGCCAAGCGACGCGATGAAATCCGTGTCCATCCCCTCCGCGGCATCGCCCTGCGGTGCCTTTGTCGGCTGTGGCGTGGAAGTCGGCTCCGGGGTTTTTGTTGGTTTTGGTGCCTGCGTGGCCTGCGGCTTTTCCGTCGGTACCGGTGTCTGGGTCGCCTGCGGTTTTTCCGTCGGTACCGGTGTCTGGGTCGCCTGCGGCTTTTCCGTCGGTACCGGTGTCTGCGTGGCTTGCGGTTTTGCTGTCGGCGCGGCCTCCTGTGTCGGCTCCGGTGCCGCCGTGGCAGCAATCACCTTGGTCGGTGCAGGCGTAACTTCCTGCCTTCCCTCCTGGTCCGAACCTTTTGTCGGTGCAGGGGCTTCCCCCTCCATCCTCCCGGAATTTCCACCTTCCGGCTGACCCTGCGCATCCGGATCCGACCCGATGTTCCCATCGCCCTCCCCTGCCTTAACGGTGCCGGATACCGTGCGCTGCGCATCATTATTTTCAGAGCTGCCCGCCCTGCCCTCCGACCATTTGATTAACCCTGCCACAAAAATGGTAACTGCTGCCAGGCAGATAAGTTCCCATTTTATAATATTTGACAATCGATTTTTACTTTTTTTCATAATCTGCTTCCTCCTGTTATTGTGCTATACGCAGTATAACAGACTTTCGTGCAGTTTTCCATCGGTGTTTGCTTCCTTTGATGCATATATTATCCATCCTGCTATCTTCCGGCGGCATTCTGGCCAATCAGGGCACGGACACTGCCGGAGCGCAGTTCAATCCCCGGGGCCCCCTTATGCTCAATATAGTCCTTTGTGATCGTCACCCGCCCAATCGTCTCATCCTTCGGGATCTCGTACATAATATCAAGCATGAACTCCTCGAGGATCGCGCGCAGTGCACGCGCCCCGGTCTTTTTCTCAAGGGCGCGGTCGGCAATCTGTTCCAGTGCCTCCTGCTCAAAACAAAGCTCCACCTCATCCATCGCAAGCAGTTTCTTATATTGTTTGATAATTGCATTTTTCGGCTTTGTCAGGATGGAAACAAGCATTTCCCGGTTTAAGTCTTCCAAGGTACAGACAACCGGCAGCCTCCCCAAAAATTCCGGGATCATCCCGAATTCCCGCAGATCCTCCGCCGTCGCGTACTTCAAAATATTTTTTTCCTGGTCGTATTTATCCTTTAACTCCGCCGAAAAACCGATGGCGGATGCCTTGTTCAGGCGCGCCTTGACCACCTTTTCCAGCCCGGAAAACGCACCCCCGCAGATAAAAAGGATGTTCCTTGTGCTGATTGTCGTCATTGGCACCATCGCGTTCTTGCTCGTCGCGCCGACCGGCACCTCCACGTCCGCGCCCTCAAGAAGCTTTAACAGCCCCTGCTGCACGGCCTCCCCGCTCACATCGCGGCTGTTGGTGTTCCGCTTCTTCGCAATCTTGTCAATCTCGTCAATGAAAACAATCCCTCTCTCCGCCTTCTCAATGTCATTGTCCGCCGCCGCAAGCAGTTTCGAGAGGACGCTCTCCACATCGTCCCCTATGTAGCCTGCCTCCGTCAGTGATGTCGCATCGGTCACGGCGAGCGGAACTTCCAAAAGCTTCGCAAGCGTCTGCACCATGTAGGTTTTCCCGCTCCCGGTCGGCCCAAGCATCAGGATATTGGACTTTTCAATCTCCACCCCGTCGGCGGCATCATCCCGTATCCGCTTATAATGGTTATAGACCGCAACCGAAACCGCTTTTTTCGCCTGCTCCTGACCGATCACATACTCGTCCAGCTGTGCCTTGATGCGGTGCGGTGCGGGTACCGTTGCAGGTACCGCCTCCCCGGCTTCCCCATTGGCGGCATCCGCTTTTGCTTTCTCCGCCCCTTTTGCTTTCTGCCTCCTTCTCCCGCCCATCGGGGGAATCGCCCCGTCCGGGGGAACATTTTTTCCCATCGGCGGCATCCCAAAGGAAAACATCATCGGGTCAAACATCCCACCAAACAGCGGGTTGTTCCCGCCCTCAAGCAAGTCGATGGATTTTTGCAGGCATTCCCGGCAGACACGGATGTTCTGCGGGAGCTGTATCAGCTTTCCGGCAACGCTTTCCGGCCTGCGGCAGAGATAACAGCAATCTTCTACCTCGCGTTTTTTGGAATGTTTTTCGTCCCCGTTTTGTTCCTGGTTGCGCAATTCTTCTTTGTCTTCTCCGTCCATTTGCCATGCCTCCTATTTAAAGTTCCGCATATCCTCTCCCAGTACCAATGACTAGGGGAAGCAGCTTTCCGTCCGCAAGCTCCCGGAAATCTGCTTCCGGCACTGTCCGGGGATATGCTGTTTCTAGTTCCGCATATCCCCTTTTTAATATGCGTTTTTATTGATAAAACCTTTGAAGAGTGTTAGGAATAATATTTTTACATCCAGACCAAGCGACCAGTTCTCAATATAATAAAGGTCACATTCGATCCTTTTTTTGATCGAGGTATCCCCCCGGTAGCCGTTGATCTGTGCCCAGCCGGAAAGCCCGGGCCTTACTTGGTGCTTGATCATGTAACGCGGGATTTCCTCGCGGAATTTTTCAACGAAATACGGGCGCTCCGGACGCGGGCCGATCAGGCTCATATCCCCCTTGATGATATTGACCAGCTGTGGCAGCTCATCAAGGCTTGTCTTGCGGATAAACCGCCCGATCCCGGTTACGCGCGTGTCGTTCGCCGTCGTCCATGCCTTGCGCTCCTTCGATTCGCTCTGGACTTCCATTGAGCGGAATTTGTACATCTTAAATTCCTTATTGTGCAGCCCGACGCGCACCTGCGAAAAAATAACCGGTCCTTTTGAGGTACACTTGATCACGACTGCAATGATGAGCATCGGGATCAGGGAGATGGCCAGCGCGACGGATGCCCCGACAATATCAAACGCCCGTTTCATGGCACTGTTAAAAATATTATTCAGTGGCACATTGCGGATGTTGATCGCGGGAAGCCCGTCTAAGTCCTCCATGACCGCCACCGTCGGGATCACACTGCGGTAATCCGGGATGAATTTCGTGTGGACACCGGATTTCTCACATATGCCGACCAGCCGCTCCAGCTTGACATATTCATTGAGCCCCAGCGTGACCACAATCTCATCAAAACTATTTTCGTGCAGCATATTCTCAAGCTCATCGCAGGTGCCGATCACCGCCGCCTTTTTGTACATCGTCCCGACTTCCATGTTATCGTCTAAAATCCCATGGATATGGTAGCCCCACTGTGGATTCTGCCGTACACGGTCAATGTAGGCCTCCGTTGTGCGGCTGTAGCCCACGATCAACACATGTTTCTGGTTAAAACCACGCCTGCGGACCGCCCGCAGCACCCTGCCGACCACAAAGCGGAAACCAGCCCCGAAAGAAAAATTCATCACGGCGAAAGTCACGAACAGACCACGCGAGATATCATTCTCCCGGATGGCATAAAGCACCGTCGCAAAAACGAGCAACCCTAGGATGTTCGCCCTGAACAGGTTCCAATATTGCAGCCGCCCCCCGCCACCCCGCCTCGGTTTGTAAAGACCACAGTTCGCGTAAATGACAAGGTACGCCGGAACCAGATAATACAAGTTCTGTGCATATTTTACTAACGAGTAATATCGTTCATTTTCTGACAGGGCAAACAAAGGAAAACGCGTCAGGACATGGAAACGCACCTCGTAAGCCAACACGAAAGCAACAACGATCAATACCGCGTCAATCACGATGTGAAGCCGGTTCAATGATTTTTGGTTATCTTTTATCATAGTGTGAAATACCCCTCTTTCAGCATCCCCTGAAAGAGAAACCCCCTTCCTCTTCCAGCATACATGATTTCCTCGCACAACACAACAAAAAAAATATTAAGAAATTTTAAAGAAACCGTTGGAATTCGTTCACAGTTCCATCACAATATTTTGATACACTGCAAATGATTATAAACAAATTTCCGTAATATGCAAGCAAAAAATATTGAGTCAGTACATAATTCCCATCGAAAGGAGTACTTTTTATGACGGATGAAAACCAATATGGCTATCATTTTCTTGCAGAGGAAGGCAGCAAAACCGAAGATTTGGGGGAGACCACACCCATAGATAATACGGGCACAAATCAAGAACCATCTTCCCGGCCGGATACCACCCTGGCCGGGAACACATCTTTGGCTGCTGCACCGGCGGCAGAACCGCCGGTCCCTGCCCCTGCTTACGAAGGCATCCCCCTCCCGCAGGCTCCGCCCCCTGCCCTGCAAGTGGACACGGGAAGCACCCGGAAGGAAAAAAAACCGGGACGCGGCTTTTTCATCCTCCGCCGCACAGCCGGGATCGTAGGTACCGCCCTCCTCTTCGGCCTGGTGGCATCGGGAACGTTCCTCGGCTTCAATGAACTTTACTACCGCCTAAACCCTGCGGCAAGGCCGTCCTACAACGCAGACTCCGGAAAATGGGTCCAAAATACCGACCAGACGCAGACGATGATCTCCCATACGGCCGTTGCCTCCGGCACCTCGGTCGCAACGGCGGATGTCTCCTCCATCGTGGATGGTGCAATGCCATCCCTTGTCTCGATCTCCTGCACGTTCCGCAACACGACGAGCTTTTTCGGTTATCTGTACGAGGGCACTTCGGAGGGCTCCGGCTCCGGCATCATCGTCGGCAAAAATGATACGGAACTGCTGATTGCCACAAACAACCATGTCGTGGACGATGCCATCACCACCACCGTAACGTTCCTTGACGGCAGCCAGACAGACGCAGCCGTGCGCGGGACGGAGGAAGCCGCCGACCTCGCCATTGTCTCCGTGCCGCTTGCAGACATCCCCGCCGATACCCTCGCATCACTGACCACCGCCGTCCTCGGGGATTCCGACAATGTCAAAGTTGGCCAGATGGTCATCGCGATCGGCAATTCCCTCGGCTACGGCCAGACAACAACCGTCGGCTACCTAAGCGCTAAGGAGCGCGAAGTCTCCGTGACGGACTCCACAACCGGGAAATCCGTTAATTACACGGCGCTCCAGGTGGACGCGGCGATTAACCCGGGCAACAGCGGCGGCGCACTGCTCGATACGGACGGGCGCGTGATCGGCATCAATTCCGCAAAACTTTCCAGCACGAACGTGGAGGGCATCGGCTACGCAATCCCAATCAACAACGCGATTGATATTTTAACGGAACTGATGAACCGCGAAATCCTGAGCGAGGAGGAAAAAGGATACCTTGGCATCAACCTTTCCCAGCAGGAAATCACGGACGAGATTGCAAGGCTTTACGGCTTCCCGCACGGCGTGTATGTTGCCGCGGTCGTTGAGGGCGGGGCAGCAGACAAGGCTGGTATCCTCCCCGGCGATATCATCACGGCGGTGAACGGCTCCGCGGTCACTGCAAGGACACAGCTGCAGGAGAAGGTAAATTCCTACCGCTGCGGCACCGAAGTCACCGTGACGCTCGCCCGTCTGGAAAACGGGGAATATGTCGAGCGCGATGTAACGGTAGTTCTTGGGAGCAAGGCGGATTTTGATTGATTGAAACCATTTCCCAATGTAATAACATACGAAACACAAAACGGCGCAAATTTTCATCTGGCAGGAAACTTTTCTTGCTGAAATACAAATTTTGATTGAATGGAAAACTTTTCCTGCCATATCGCGAAATCTTGGAACCGGGCAGATTTTAAGTAGTGATAATACAGGGTCAGAAAGGATGCAGAAAGGATGCAGACATACGAGGAAGCAGTCAAATTGATCGACCATATTGGAAAATCCAGCACACATCCGGGCGTTGAAAACTCAGAAAAGCTGCTTGCCGCGCTCGGCCACCCGGAACAGGACGCAAAAATCATCCATGTGGCAGGAACCAACGGCAAAGGCTCCGTCTGCGCTTTCCTCGCGGATATGCTGACGGCGCAGGGGTTTCGCACCGGGCTATTTGTCTCCCCCCATCTGGTGGATATCCGCGAGCGCATCCAGCTTGACCGGGAAATGATTGGGAAGGAGGACTTCGCCGCATGTTTCTTTCTGGTACATGCCGCCGTGGAGGAACTGATGCAAAACGGCTACACGGGCATCACCTATTTTGATTACCTGCTTGCCATCGCGCTGTGCTGGTACCGGCAGCAGGGGGTGGATTATATTATCCTTGAGACCGGGCTTGGCGGGAGGCTCGACTCCACCAATGCCATCGCCCACCCGCTGCTTACCATTATCACCTCCATCAGCCTTGACCACACGGAAATCCTCGGGGATACGCTGGCAAAAATCGCGGCGGAAAAAGCGGGGATTATCAAGCCTGGGATACCGCTGATTTATTGCGCGGACGAGGCCGAAGCATGTGAAGTGATCACAGGGCGCGCCCATGACATGTCCGCCCCGTGCATCGGGGTCGGGCGCGGAAACTGCACATACTCCCCTGCAAACGATGCCCCCCTTCCCGCACACCAGTTTTCCTTTACCTTCCACCTGCACGCCAACAAATGTGCACCGCTCTGGGAAAATCATGAAACGGACTGCTCTGCCGAAGAAAAACAGTTGCTCCGCGCGTTGTTTGCAGACGGCATCCGGGAACGGCTGACCGTGAACAGCCCCGCACTTTATCAGGCAGAAAATGCGGCAATCGCTTACATGGCGGCAGTCTGGGTCAACTTACAGGATGGGGGCAAAATGGCACATACCATTCCCTCCGGCATCACACTCCTAAATCTTTACACCTCCCTGCGCGCCACATTGCAGCACGCGCTCGCGCACTCCGTCTGGGAAGGACGTTTCGAGGAAGTACTCCCGGATGTTTATCTGGATGGCGCGCACAATGCGGATGGCATCCGTATGCTGCTTGCCTCACTGCCGGCGGTCGCAAAGGGCCGCCCTGTCACCCTGCTCTTTTCCGCGGTGAAAGAAAAAGATACGATGGGGATGATTCGGGAAATCTGCGAAAGCGGGTTATTCCACCGCTACCTTGTCACAACGGTCGGCGGCACGCGCGCGGTTGCCCCGGAGGAATTAAAAGAACATTTCCTCGCATATACCAACTTCCCGGTCACAGCGTATGCTTCGCCTCAGGAAGCATTTGGGGCCGCGCTTAAATTAAAAGGGGATGATATCCTGCTGTGCGCGGGTTCCCTCTACCTTGTCGGCAGCATCAAAGAACGGCTGATGAGTAGGTAATTCAAGAATCCTTGAATCACCTGCTTTTTCAATCAATCATTGTGTTCCGGAATAAAACTTCTTTTGAAACCACAATATTATCCCGATCTACTAATTCTAATTCAACTTTTTTATACATACTATAATGTCTCTTAAGGTCAAACCAGAAGAATTTTGAGGTATTTTCAAAAGTGTAAAACATTTTAATTATTTCTTTGCCCGTATCAAGCATTAAGCACACTTCTTTGATATTATCAAGCAGAGGGCAACCATAGAGGACTGTTGTCTTGGTAAGAAATAAAACATCAAATTGGACAGAAGGATGTTCTGTCTGTTTGATGAATAAGGAAGTGGCAGCAGTGGCTGATTGATGCCAGAGCCCAAAAGCGGTTTGTTGCAGGCATATAACATTTATGCTCTGCTCCGTACAAAAAATATAATTTATTTCATTATCCTCCTGAAATTTTACAAAATCAA
>CAYMGZ010000070.1:0-9919 GCA_964390095.1 uncultured Lachnospiraceae bacterium
AGCTTTTACTATATCAAAAACAAAAGAATGAGCGTGTTTTGCAGGAACAGAAGATGGCACTTATGGAGCAGTTGGAAAACCAGCAGCGCATCCGGAAAATGGAGCATGACATGAAGGCTCATACAATTATGCTTTCGGGGCTGCTTGCCGCAGGGAAGGAGGAAGAGGCATTGGAATACTTGGAGCATGTGGAGATGGAAATGGATACTCTTTCGGGGCAGTTTTGCGCAAATCCCTATATCAATACGGTGCTTGTGCAATACCACCGGAAGCTGGCAGGGCTTGGGGCAGCATGCCAGTTTGATATCCAGATCGGGGGGGAGGAGCAGCATTACGTGGAGCTGTGCCAGATTCTTT
Organism: uncultured Lachnospiraceae bacterium; assembly: GCA_964390095.1. GTDB lineage: Bacteria > Bacillota > Clostridia > Lachnospirales > Lachnospiraceae > RGIG4057. The sequence goes on from CAYMGZ010000070.1 coordinate 358, forward strand.
CCAATGGGCTGGAAAATGCCTGTGACGCGTTAAAGGAGATTGGCGCGGAGAAGCGGGAAGTCTCTGTGCAGATGAAATATAGCAGGGATTATCTGCTGATCCGTATCAAGAATAGCTGCAATGAGGCGCTGTATGTGGAGAAGGGGACCGTTCCTGCCACGGATAAGGAAGGCAGCGGACATGGTTTCGGGCTGATCAGTGTGCAGGAGGCAGCGAGGCGGCTTGGCGGGGATATGCTCTGCTATGCACAGTTCGGGCTGTTTGTGCTGGATGTGATGGTGCGGGCAAAAGCGGAGCGGGCGGGGAATTTTGTTTAGGGTGCATGGAACGGTTTGTAAACTTGAAAGTGAAATAAGCTGTTTATTTCCCGGAAAAACGTTTTTTGCTCTTGACAGTACGGAGAAAGGCAAATAAAATAAGTATAGGAAGAAAAGGCTGTAATGATTGTACGGAGGCAGGGGAGTTACGATGGAGGGCAACAAAGGAAATGAGGGCAAGCCGGTTACGATATACGATATCGCAAAGGAAGCAAATGTGTCGGCGGCTACCGTTTCGCGCGTACTTACGAACAGCACAAATGTGCGCAGTGAAAAGAAAGAGCGCATTCTGACGCTCATGGAAAAGTATAATTTCCGGCCGAACGCGATGGCGCGCGGGTTGGTGGATACAAGGAGCAAAACAATTGGGATCATGGTGGCGGACATCCGCAACCCGTTTTATGCCGAGGCATTTGTCGCCTGCGAGGCGGCAGCACGGCAGTGCGGTTATACCGTGCTTTTGTGCAATTCATATTGTGACAAGGAGCAGGAGAAGATCTTGCTTGAAAAACTCGTGGAGAAGCGGGTGGACGCGATCATCCAGATGGGTGGCCGGGCGGATGAGGCATGCACGAACGAAGATTATGCGGATTATGTGAACCGTATGCTGCAGAATACGCCGATTTTGGTGACCGGAAAATTGGATGGGACGGAGTGCTACCAGGTCCAGATTGATGCAGGGCAGTCGATGGAGTTAGTGATGGATTACCTAAAGGAACTCGGGCATGAGCGGATTGCTTTCGTTGGGGGCCAGACCAGTGTGGTTTCCACCGCGCAGAAGGAAGCCGTATACCGCAGGAAATTGGAGGAACGTGGAATTAAGCTGGGGGCGGTTTACCGTCAGGAGGGTACGTATGATTATCAGACAGGGCATGGTGCGATGGATACGATTTTGGGGGCGGGGGAGCAGCCGACAGCGGTGATTGCGATCAATGAGACGGCGGCAATCGGGGCGATGGCGAGCATCCGGGAGCATGGGCTTAGCATTCCCTATGATATTTCCGTGGTCAGCTATGACAATACATTCCTTACGGAATTATTCACACCGCGCCTGACAAGTATAGACTATGATTATGGGAAATTCGGGGGGAAGCTGATCCAGTCCGTGATGGCGCTGATGGAAGGCAAAAAGATTCCGAAATGCCAATATGTGGAGACGAAATTGGTCGTGCGCGAGACAACGGCGAGGGCGAAAGGGACCCCTTGGGGTGGCCATCCAAGTTAGGGAAAGACAGGACAGGATATGGGAGATTAGCGGGGCTGCTGTAAAACAGGTGATTTTACGGCAGTTCTTTTTTATGCACGGACCCGTGCAGGGGAAATATGCCGCGAAAGCGGCGCACGGGTCGCGCGGCGGGCAGGGAAGATAGACTTCCCTGCCCGGTTTTGGGGGCAGAAAAAGCGCATGGGACAAAATTATGGAATTGTGCTAAATATACAAAAAACAACGGGAAAAATTAAGCAATACAGCGAAAAGATGAAATGATAACAGAAAACAGTTGCCAAATTGGCAGGAAAAGTGTACAATAAGACAAATGAAACCGATTTCACAATATGCGGAACCAAAAACAGCATATGCCCGGACAGCGCCAGAAACAGGTTTCTGGAAGCCTGCGGACAGAAACCTGTTTCCTAAGTCATTGGTGCGGGAAGGGCATATGCGGAACTTAAAACAGGAGGATGTCAATTGGCTAATTTTGAGATTCGTGACAATTTTTATCTGGACGGCAACCCCTTCAAGATTATTTCCGGCGCGGTCCACTATTTCCGCGTGGTACCACAATATTGGCGTGACCGTCTGGAAAAGCTGAAAGCGATGGGGTGCAACACCGTTGAGACATACATACCTTGGAACATGCATGAGCCGAAGAAGGGGGAGTTTTACTTTGACGGGATGTGTAATGTCTGCGCCTTTGTGAAGATAGCGCAGGAACTGGGGCTTTATGTCATCCTGCGGCCGTCGCCTTATATTTGTGCCGAATGGGAGTTCGGCGGCCTCCCGGCGTGGCTTCTGGCGGAGGACGGCATGAAGCTGCGCACAAGTTACGCGCCGTTCCTCGCGCATGTAAGGGAATATTATAAAGTATTGCTCCCGATGCTTGTGCCGCTGCAAATCACACACGGCGGGCCGGTCATCCTGATGCAGGTGGAAAACGAATATGGTTATTATGCGACGGATACAGAATATATGCGTTCCATGAAGGGGCTTATGCGGGAGTTTGGCGTGGAGGTACCGCTTGTCACTTCCGACGGGCCGTATGCGGAGAGCATGAACGCGGGGAAGCTGTCCGGCGCGCTCCCGACCGGGAATTTTGGCTCGAAGACGGATGAGCGTTTTGCACTGCTATCGCGTTATACGGACGGGGGCCCGCTGATGTGTACGGAGTTCTGGGTTGGGTGGTTCGACCATTGGGGCAACGGCGGGCATATGCGCGGGAACCTTGAGGAGAGCGTGAAGGACCTTGACCGGATGCTCACACTTGGCCATGTCAATATCTATATGTTTGAGGGGGGCACGAACTTCGGTTTTATGAACGGTTCCAATTATTATGACGAACTGACCCCGGATGTGACCTCCTACGATTATGATGCCCTATTGACGGAGGACGGGCAGGTCACGGAAAAATACCGCCGCTACCAGGAAGTCATAAGGAAACATGCCAATGTGCCGGAGGTTGTGTTTACTTCTGAAATCAAAAGGCACGCTTACGGCGAACTTAAAGTGGAGGGAAAGGCCAGCCTGTTCTCTGTTTTAAATGACATCAGCCACCCGGTGGAAAGCCCGTTTACGCAGCCGATGGAAAAACTTGGGCAGAGCTACGGCTATATCCTGTACCGCTCGCCGCTTGTGACGGAGGAGAGTATTGAGCGCATCAAGCTTTGGAAGGCGAATGACCGCGCAAATATTTTTGTGGGGGAAAAGCCGGTTGCCACGCTTTATGACCGGGAGCTTTTGGAGGAGAAGAAATTCCAGGCAGCCCTTACGTTCCCGCAGGGTGCAAACCTTGATATCCTGGTGGAGAATATGGGGCGCGTCAATTTCGGGCCGTACATGGAATTGCAGCAGAAGGGCATTGCCCATTGTGTCCAGATTAACGGGCATATCCACAATAACTGGCAGCAGTATACACTCCCGCTTGACAATGTGGAAAACATTGATTTTGATAAGGAATATGCCGAAGGTACGCCGTCCTTCTACCGTTTTTCCTTTGAGGTGGAGGAGGCAGGGGACACTTTCCTTGACTTTGCGGGCTGGGGGAAGGGCTGTGCGTTCTTAAACGGTTTTAACCTGGGGAGGTTCTGGGAGATCGGGCCACAGAAGCGCCTGTACATCCCGGCACCGCTGCTGCGCAAGGGGAAGAATGAAATCATTCTGTTTGAAACGGAAGGAAAGGTGGCGGAAAGCATCACTTTAAAGGACGAGCCGGATATTGGGTGATGGGAATACGTTTTCGTGATGGGAAACGCCGTTTGGAATTGTGCATATTGCATAAAACCAAACGGCGTTATTTGTGTAATTATAACGATTTTGCAACCGGTTACAAAAATGAAGTTGACATAATGTGTGCACAATGCTTATAATAGAAATATGAAATCGGTTGCATAAAGTAAAATTGCTGAACGGATTCGAACAAACTTGAAGGAGGAGAATATATGAGAAAGAAGAAATTTGGCGCATTACTGATGAGTGCATGCATGGCAGCCAGCCTGACCGCGTGCGGCGGCGGCGACGAAGCGGAACCGACCAAGGCACCGGATCCGACCAAAGCGCCGGACACACAGGCTACTTCCACCCCGGAGCCAACCAAGGCGGCGGAACCGGCGGATGATACTACCCCGGAACCGACCGAGGAAGCTGCCCCGACCGAGGAGGCGAACGTACCGCAGGGCGACCCGGTTGTGATCCGCTACGGCACGCACTGGATCAACGGTCTTGACCCGAACCATGTGGATGAGGTATCGGGCGACTACACGATGGGCGAGACGCAGAGGCAGGCAGGGCTGGCAGGCCTTGCGGCGATCAAGGAACAGCTGAATGTCGAGTTCGAGTTCATCCAGTACAGCGCAAACACGACAGAGGAACTGATGACGAGCGTACTCGCGGGAAATCCGGTCTGTGACCTGGCGCTGATGTGGGGCGGCTCGGAAGGTACGATCCTGGCACAGAACGTATTGCAGCAGCTTGATGATTACGCTTACATATTCGCGGACGAGGACACGTCCTGGATGTTCTACGACAAGCTGTATGGGCATAATTACATGCTTTCTGATGTTATCCGTTACAAGCAGCGCTGGCCGCTGATCTTTAACATCTCCATGCTGGAGAAGGTGGACGCATTAAAAGATGAGAACGGCAACCTCATTACCCCGATGGATCATTATCTGAATGGTACGTGGACCTGGAGCACCTTCACGGATTACCTGACAAAGATCCAGGCATATTACGCAAACACGGCCGCACCGGACGGCTCGAAGCATGCTACGGTCCAGGCATATGAGACGGACCACCGTTTTGCCGGCCTTTCGGCGATGTATTCCGCAGGCGGCGCGATTTATGGCAATTCGGGCCTTGAGCCGGATTCCGATGCGTCCATCAAGGGTATGCAGTACATTGAGAGCCTGTTTGAGAAGAAGCTTCTGGTAGACCCGGGCACTTACGACGACGGCAAGGGTACGCCGGAGTGGACGGAGGCGGCAAATGATTTCGGAAGGGGCGCGACCGTATTTACGGACTGCCCTGACTGGCGGATTGGCGACGTTGCGGGTTCCGCGGCGGACCGCGGCGAGATTGTCGGCATCGTTCCGTGGCCGAGGGAGGATTCGTTAAGTGTTGACGATCCGGAGTATACACAGGCAATTACGCTCGGTGATTCCGTGGGCGTATTAAAGGGTGTGAGCCCGGAGAAGACCGAGCTTGCGTTGAAGGCCTACGCACTTTACTGGACGACATATTATAAGGCACTTGGCGGTGTGGATTCCGTAATGGCATACAAGGAACAGAACGCGATCCATGAGCTGAACGATATGAAGATCGACGTTTTGAACGAGAAGTACGGCGACAAGATCGTGGAGTGCTTCCTGGCAATCGGCGACAAGCTTGTCAATGACTATGCAGACCTGCTTGGCATCCGCGTGACATGGGATGACATTGTAGGCAAGTCCCTTTACGGGTTTGATGGCATGAGTGCATACGATGTTGCGGTCAAGGCAAACATGAACCTTTTCACGAATGTGACAAGCAACATGGAATCCATCCTTGCTTCGAACGAGGTACATGATAACCAGGCACCGTCCGTTGACGGCAAGGAAGCAGTGTTTGCGGCAGGTACCGATATGGCTTCCGTGAACTGGGCAGAGTACTTTACCGCGAAGGACAGTGTGGACGGCGAGCTTGACATGACGAAGGCAACTTATACCGTATCGGATAGTCTGGATGCGACGAAGGCCGGCTCCTACGGTGATGCGGTGAAGGCCGAGATTTCGGATGCGGCGGGCAACAAGGGCGATAAGAAGATCAAAGTCATCATCTATAACCCGGACAATACGGTTGCACCGACCGTTACCGCGAAGACAGAGCTTCCGACCGTCAAAGTGGACACCGACACTTCCACGATTAACTGGAAGGATTATATTGAATCTGCACAAGATGCGGATGGCATCGATGTAAAGGGTACGGTTTCGGCTGACCTTTCCGAGCTTGACACAACGACACCGGGCACTTACAATGTGGTACTCACGGTTACGGACTATGCGGGCAATACCGGCAGTGTGACCGTTGCGGTGACAGTAGTGGCAGAGTAATAAAAACTGAAAAAGAAATGATCTTAAGAAGGCAGGGGACTACGGTCTTCCTGCCTTCCATTTCTCTTTGCAGGAGCAATGTGGCAAGTCAGGTAGCATATCGAAAGGAAATCACCTATGAAAGACAAGAAAGGGAAAAGAAAATGGGGAATCCGTATCATTGCGGTGGTTGTGCTTGTTGCGCTCATAGCAGTTATCCTTATCGTTTCGGGGAACGGGGAGAGCATCCATGCGACCTCTTCCGGCTCTGAGGCGATCTACGAGTCGAGCTACGCAAACTACCTGAAAAGCAATGGGTACGTGGGAACATTGTCCTCCTCGACAGTGGATGTCGATCTGAACCGGTATACGGCATCGGCGGACTGTGAGGTCACGGTTGGCATGGAAGGGATCATGACGGGGGATAACGGTTCCGTCACCTGGGAATTTGATGTGGCGGAAACCGGATTTTATAACCTGAAACTCGGTTATATCGCGCTTCCGGGAACCACCTCGGACATCCAGAGGAAGATCCTTCTTGACGGGGAGCTCCCGTATGAGGATCTGTCGCGTATCGTCATCAAAAGATGGTGGTCTGACGAGACAATTAAAGTAAAGAATGACAATGAGATCCGTCCGGGGGCATACGAGGTATACCACGATACGGAGTGGTTTGTGGAGGACTATAACCGGCGCAACAATGAGCCTTTGATTTTTTACCTCACGGCGGGGAAGCACACGGTTACTTTTGAAGTGACGAAAGAGCCGCTTGAGTTCACCTCCCTGCAGTTTACGGCAGCGCCGCAGCATTCCGGCTATGCGGATAAAGTGGCGCAGTTAAAGGCACAGTATCCGGTCTATAGCGGTGAAAATATCATCTGCCAAGCGGAACGTGCGACGGGGAATACAAAGGCAATCTACAAGAGTTCGACATCCATCAACATCCAGAAGAATTATTCGGATACCCTGCTTGAGCCATACCACCCATATTATATCGTCTACAATACAATCGGTGCGTCAAGCTGGCAGTCGCCGGGGGAATCCATCACATGGACGGTGCAGGCACCGGAGGCTGGTCTGTATGAGATCACCTTCAAGGGCAGGCAGAATTTAAACCGGGGTGTTACGAGCTACCGCAGGCTCTACATCAACGGGGAAGTTCCGTACCGGGAAGTGAACAGCATTGGTTTCAACTACAGCAGTGATATGAACATGTACACAGTCACGGATGAGAACGGGGAACCGTATCTGTTTTATCTGGAGGCTGGGGAAAACACGGTTACACTCGAAGGCGTAATGGGGCCGATGGGCGGGATCGTCAGCCAGATTGAGGAGAGCCTTTCTGTATTGAATGAGAGTTATCTTTCGGTTGTCCAGTTGACTGGCCAGGCACCGAATAAATTCATCGATTATGAGATCAACCGGAAACTCCCGGATTTCGCAGTCAACTTAAAGAAAGAGAGTGAGAACCTTTACGCGGCAATTGATGCGATTGTTGCGATTACGGGTGAGAAGGGCGAGAACACCAGTTTGCTTGAGAAGATGGCGATGGAGGCGGAGTGGCTGTCCGAGGATCCGGAGAGCGTCATCGAGGAATTAAACCAGTTCAAGAATAATATTTCAGCCATTGCGACATGGCTTGTGAATGTCGCGGAAATGCCGCTTGAGGTGGACAGCATCATCCTCTCAAAGCCGGACGGTAAACTCCCGCCGGCAAAGCATGGTTTCTTCAAGGGTGCGGCAAACAGTGTGGTAAGGTTCTTTGCCACTTTCTTCTATGACACGAACCAGATTACGGAAGAAACCGTTTCAGGGGATAATTCCATTAAAGTCTGGATGGCATCGTTCGGGCGTGAGCAGGCACAGATCATCCAGAACCAGATTGACGAAACCTTTACCCCGGCCCATAATATTTCGGTCAACCTCCAGCTGATCCCGGTGGATGTCGTGCTGCGTGCGGCGCTTGCGGGCAACGGGCCGGATGTCGTGATTGGCCTTGGCCAGTCTACGTTGCAGGATTTTGCGATGCGTAATGCGGTTATGGAGCTTTCCGGCCTGCCGGGCTACGAGGAGGTCGCGGGGCGTTTTTATAAGAGCACGATTGATTGTGCGAGCTTCCAGGGCGGTGTGTATGGTATCCCGGAGCAGGCGAATTTCATGATGGTATTTGCGCGCACGGATATCCTTGAGAGCCTTGGGCTTTCCATCCCTCAGACCTGGACCGAGTTTTTGGAGATGCTCCCGGTGCTGCAGAAAAACAACTACAATGCCTACATCCCGAATGTGCAGCAGAATGCGGCCTATATCAACCTGTTTTTCTCGATGGTATTCCAGAACGGCGGCGATGCCTACGGCGGGACCGGCAAGGATTACGGTATCGAAAGCGCCCTGGAATCGGATGAGGCGATGGAAGCATTCAAGGATTTCACCGATTTTTATACCGGCTACGGCATGGAGGTGCAGGTGGATTTCACAAACCGTTTCCGTACCGGCGAGGTGCCGATCGGTGTGATCACTTACAATACGTTCAACCAGCTGGAAATTTTCGCACCGGAGATCAAGGGGCGTTGGACATTTGCCCCGATGCTCGGCGTAGAGAAAGAGGACGGCACGATCAACCACAATTTTGTTGTGGACACCGTATCGACCGTGATCATGGCGCAGAGCAAAAAGCAGGAGGCTGCCTGGGAATTTGTCAAGTGGTGGACGGGGACCGAGGCACAGCTTTCCTTCGCGAATTCCCTCGAAGCCCTGATGGGCACGGCGGCGAGATATTCGGCGGCCGACCCGGAGGTATTGCGCCAGCTTCCTTGGAGCAATGCGGAACTTTCGGCGCTGCTCTCCCAGTTTGAGGCAACCATCGGCATCGAGGCGGTGCCGGGCAACTATATGACGACGCGTATGGTACAGTATGCGTTCAACGATGTGGTGGCGAAGAACGCCAACCCGCGCGAGACCTTGTATCTGAACATCAAGTCCATCAACGAGGAATTGACAAGGAAGCGCGAGGAACTGCATCTGAGTTTTCACAAGGAATAGGAAGGAGGGTCATCATGGGGAAAACAAAGGCAGTACAGGGGAATGCCCCTGCCATGGATCTTGCTGTACAGCAAAAGCTCGCGCAGCAAAAGAAATTTTCCTCCGTGTGGAAAAAGCACAAATATAAATATCTGATGATTGCGCCTTTCGCCATCATCTTCCTCGTTTTTACGTTTTTGCCGGTTGTGATTTCCATCATACTTTCTTTTACCTCCTTCGATATGGTGGAGGCACCGGAACTCACCGGCTTTGCGAACTATGTGAAACTGATCGTGTATGACCCGATTTTTTTGACGGCGGTGAAAAACACGCTGGTGTTCGCAATTATCACGGGGCCAATCAGCTATATCATGTGTTTCCTTTTTGCCTGGGTGGTGAATGACCTCCCGCGCATCCCGCGCGCAATCATGACACTTGTATTTTAC
>CAYMGZ010000071.1:0-9898 GCA_964390095.1 uncultured Lachnospiraceae bacterium
GAACAAAACGGCGAACGCACCGACCATGCCAAGCTCCTCGCAGATCGTGGAAAAGATCATGTCATTGTGCGCCTCCGGTATGTAACCCAGTTTCTGCACGCCCTGCCCCAAGCCCTTGCCAAAAAGCCCGCCGCTTGCAATTGCGTAAAGCCCCTGCAAAATCTGGTAGCCTTTCGGGTGGTTCTCAATATCGCGCCACACCTCGATGCGCTCCAAGCGGTAAGGGAACAACACAATGAAGACCACCGCCACGACAACGAGCAGCGCGGCAATCGCGATATAATATCCCTTCTTGCGCGAAGCCACAAAGCAGATTGCCACCATCATAACGCCCATGACAAGCGCCGTGGAGAAATTCTCCCACACGACAAGGGCGATGAGCGGTGCCATGATCAGTAAAATCCGGATGAACCCCTTGATGCTGTTTAACCTCTGCGGCGCAAGCTTTACCAAGTATGCCGTCAGCAAAAGCACACAGATTTTTGATATCTCCGACGGCTGGAACTTGCCGAAACTCCCAAGCTCGATCCAGCGCTGCGACCCGCCCGTTGAATCGCCGAACAGCACGAGGTAGAGCTGCAAGCCAATACAGACCAGGTAGAGAAAAAAAATCGGCTTCATCGGCAGGATCGGTAGTTTTTTTACATAGATGCGGTAATCAATCTTTGAGATCAGGATCATGAGCACCGTCCCCGCCGCCGCAAAAATTGCCTGCTTGCGCAAAAAAAGGGTCGCGTCGTTATAATATTTATTCGCGTTGTAATAGCTGACACTGTACACCATCACCATCCCGAAACATACGAGAAAAAGGACAAGGAATAGCAGCGTGTAGTCGTAATATCTCTTTTTCTTCCTTTTCTTCCCCTGCTCCATATCATCCCTCGTCATAGCCAACCCTCTTTCCTGATGATTACCCGGCAGACACCCTAAAGCGCATGCACAAGCTCCTTAAAGATCCGCCCGCGCTCCTCATAGTTTTGAAACATCCCCCAGCTCGCGCAGCACGGTGAGAGCAGCACGGCTTCGCCGGGCCTGGCGTTGGCCGCGCAGAACGCCACGGCCTCCTGCATGCCCTCCACCATCACGATATCAAAAAAGCCCTTCCCCCTCGCCGCCTCCGCGATCTTATCGCGCGTCTGGCCCATCAGCACAAGGTATTTTACTTTCCCGTCAAAGGAATCGATCCACTCATCGTAAGAGGAACCCTTATCATACCCCCCGCCGATCAGGAAGGTTTTTGCCGTCATCGCCCGCACCGCCTGGATGGAAGCGTCCGGGTTGGTCCCCTTTGAGTCATTGTAATATTTCACGCCGTTCTTTTCCGCCACATACTCAATGCGGTGCTCCACTGCCACAAATTTTTTCAGTGCCATACGGATATTTTCTAATGGTACAGAAAGTGCCATCGCTGCGGCAACTGCCACCATCACATTCTCATAATTATGCCGCCCGATGATATTTAACTCATGGATATCACAGATTTCGCTTTCCCTGCCATCCTCCACACGGACAATTTTATCCCCTATAAGGCAGAAACCATTTTCAAGCCGCTGTTTGCTGGAAAACCAGACCACCTTGCAGGAAAGTTTTTCCCCCGCATCGCGCAGGGTGGCATCCTCGTAATTCAAGATACAGGTATCTTTTTCCGTCTGGTTTTTTGCGATCCGCAGCTTCGCCGCAATGTAGTTTTCCATCGTATGGTGGCGGTTTAAATGGTCCGGGGTGATGTTCGTGATTGCCGAGACTTCGGGCGTGAAATCCTGCACCGTCTCCAGCTGGAAACTGCTCATTTCCGCCACCGTGACGGAATCCTCACGCATCCCGGAAACCATATCCGTATATGGGATACCGATGTTCCCGACCACGAACACGCTGTCATAATAGGTTTTCATGATTTCCCCGGTCAGTGCCGTCGTTGTCGTCTTCCCGTTCGTCCCGGTGACCGCCACGATTTTCCCTTTGCCAAACTGGTAGGCAAGCTCCACCTCGCCGATGATCCTTGCCCCCGCATCGCGCAGCCGGTCAACATCCGGCAGGTTCGTCGGCACGCCGGGGCTTAGCACCGCATAGTCCACCCCTCTTACAAGCTCGTCGCAAAGCTCCCCAAACACGATCCGCCCGGAAAAATCCGCAGGCAGCCGGGAACGGATTTCCATCGCGTCAAGTGCGCCGTTCGCGTCATACAAAACAACCTCGGATATCCCATCCAAAAGCTTTGCCGCCGCAACCCCGCTGATCCCGGTCCCTATGATCAGTACCTTTTTCCCAGAAAACTCCATCATGATTACCATACCCTTTCCCGTATTTGTGCTCAAAACCTAATTATATGCTATTCCACATACAAAATCAAGTCGCTATTTTCATTTACGTTCTCCCCGGGAAGTGGGAATTGCTCCTTCACCCGCTCCCCTTCGCCAACAATATACAATTCCCCTTCCGAATATGCGGCAAACTCGGTTTTTGCCTCCTTTATGCCCTTCCCGGTAAAGTCCGGTACCGCCACGGTGTTCAGGGCGTATTCTTTTAATTCCTTCTCGCTGTAATCCGGGACAAACCCTAAGTACGGCAGGATGTTTTCGAAAATCTCCCCCGCGACCGGGGCGGCAATCGTGCCGCCGTAATAAATCCCCTCCGGCTCATCAATCATGACCAGAACCATCACCTGCGGGTCGGATGCCGGCGCAAAACCAAGGAAGGAGGCGATATAGCGCCCCGTCCGGCGCGGCAGCTTCTCCGAGGTCGCGGTCTTGCCGCCGATATGCAGCCCCGCCACATATGCGCGCTTCCCGGTGCCTTCCGCGACGACCGCCTCCAAAAGCTCCCGCATCGTCTGGCTGGTTTTCTCCGACACTGCCCCTGCCGTTTCCTCATAGTGCAGTGTTTTAATGGTAACGCCTTCCGCATTCTCGATGGAAACGCCGAAATGCGGCGTGACCAGCTTCCCGCCGTTGACCGCCGCGCTGGCTGCGCGCATCAGCTGCAAGGGTGTGATCTGGAAGGACTGGCCAAACGACATGGTTGCAAGTTCCACCGCCTTGATATTTTCCAATTTATGTAAAATCGAATTTGCCTCCCCCGGCAGGTCTACCCCTGTCCGGCTTGTTAACCCAAGCTTATCATAATAGTAGAGGAAGCGCTCTGCGCCGACCCTTGCCCCGATCTCCATAAAGACCGGGTTGCAGGAGTTCATGATGCCCTGCGTAAATGTCTCGCTCCCGTGCCCCCCGACTTTGTGGCAGCGGATCGTGCGGTCCTCCACCAGCTTGTAGCCCGGACAGTAAAACTGGTCGGACAGGCTCACGACCCCCTCCTCGAGCGCCGCCGTCGCCGTCACGATCTTAAATGCCGAACCCGGCTCATATGTATCATTGATGCATGGGTTGCGCCACATCGCGTTGAGCAGCTCGTTTTTCTTTTCGCTGCTTAACGTGCTGGCATCGTTTTCCCCCAATACTGCTTCCGTTAACGTATATGGGTCGTTCAAATCAAACTCCGGGACATTGACCATCGCGTAAAGCTCCCCGTTCTGCGGGTTCATCACAATGATGCTGACCCGGTTTGCGCCCTTTGCCTCATAGACTTTTTCCGCCGCCTGTTCCGCGTACTGCTGGATCACAACGTCAAGGCTCGTGTGCAGATGGTTCCCGCCAACGGGCTCCTCCCGGTTCTCCGCCGCGTTCTCGATCTCAAGGCCGTGCGCGGTCGTCAACGTCAGGATCTTGCCCGGTATCCCCTGCAAGTAGGAATCATATTCCACCTCAAGCCCGATGATGCCCTGGTTGTCGCTCCCCGTAAAGCCAAGGACCTTCGAGGCTAGCGATCCGTAAGGGTAAAAACGTTTATAATCCTCATCCACCATGACACCGTCAAGGTTTAAGTCGCGTATGGCATCCGCTGTTTCCTTTGGTACATTTGCCTTGATGCGCTCGATCGAGGAATATTTCTCCACGCGCTTGCGCACGGCCGCCTCATCCATCGCAAGGATTTCCGAGAGTTTTGCAATCACTTTTTCCGGGTCCGTAATCTGGTTATGGATCACGGAGATCGTGCAGACAGGCTTGTTATCCGCAATCACAACACCGTTGCGGTCATAGATCATCCCCCGCTCCGCCTTGATGGACCGCTCGCGCTCATGCAGTTCCTTCGCGCGTTCCGCATACCGGTCCGTGACAAAGATCATGAAATATGCCAGCCTGCCACAGATGATTAGCATCCCGGCAAGCAAAAATGCCAAAAGCAGCAAAAGCCCGCGTTTTTGGTAAGAAAGAAAATGCATCCTGATCCTTCTTTTCCTTTTCTTTCTTCTTATTGTATTCGCAAATCCTAAATTCTATACACTTGCAGACATGCCAGGGCGCTCCGCCCCCGGCACAAACAATCCACAAAACCCTGCGTAAAGCAGCCATTGCAACCTGCCAGCAAATCCCGCCTCAAGGTGTCTGCTCCACGCCGGTGATGATATCCCCTTCCTCAAGGTCATCTAAATTGGTCGTCGGGTCATTCACCGGAAGGTCAATATGGTAATTGATCTCCCCTTCCGGGTAAATGCCAAGGTATGGCAGGATTTCCTCCAAAATCTCGCTCGTTAAGGAAGTGGCAAGCGAACTGCTCGCTTTTTTCTCCTCGTCATGCAGTTCATCGATTACGACATAGATCACGACCTGCGGGTCATCCGTCGGGACGCATCCAACAAAGGAAACAACATATTTCTGGTTTTCCTTATCCCGGACACCTTTCTGTGCCGTCCCCGTCTTGCCGCCGACAAGATACCCTTCCACTTTTGCGGGGGAAGCCGTTCCGCTATCCACCGTCATGTACATTGCCTGGCGCATGAACTCCGATGTCTCCGCCGAGACGGAGACATTCACGGCAACCCCGCTGTTCTCATAGATGACCGCCCCCGCAGGGTTGCGGATTTCTTCCACGACATGCGGCTGGTAATAATTCCCGCCATTGACCAAGGAGCAGAACGCAGAGGCGAGCTGCACCATCGTGATGTTGAAGCCCTGCCCAAAGCTGGAGGTCGCAAGCTCCGTCACATTCAGGTTTGCAAGCGGGATCAGGATGCTCCCGCTCTCGCCCGGCAGGTCAATCCCCGTGGTGCGGCCAAAACCAAAATGTTCCTGGTAAGTATGGAAAAGGTCACGCCCGAGCAGCTCCCCAATCGACATCAGTGCCGGGTTGCAGGATTTCATCAGCGATTCGGTCAGCGTCACCACACCATGCCCGGAACGGCGGTTGCAATTGATGCGGTAACCCGCCACCATGCGGTAGCCGTCACAGACAAAAGTATCCGAAGCCTTCACCAGATTTTCCTCGAGCGCCGCGGCGACCGTAAATGGCTTGAACGTGGAGCCCGGCTCATAGGTATCGCTGATACAGAAATTGCGCCACATCCGGTTGAGTGCCTTTAGCGTCTCCTCCTCGTCCATCGCATCGATTTCCTCCTGCGGGTAATATGCGGAGAGGTTGCGCGGATCGTTCAGGTCAAAACCGGCGTTCGATACCATCGCGTAAATCGCACCGTTCTTCGGGTTCATCACGATCACGCCGATATTCTCGCATTCCCATGTCGCGAGGAATTCCTGTACCTTCTCCTCCACCCCCCGCTGCACATTGACATCGATGGTCGAAAGGATGGTATTGCCGTCCACGGCGGGCTTTGCCACCTTTGTCAGGTTCAGCTCCGAATCGTAATAGCCGTACTCCCTGCCGTTCGTGCCGACCAGTTCCTTGTTGTAATACTGCTCGATCCCCCATGTGCCGATATCACCGCCCACGGTGTACCCGATCACATGGGAAGCTAAGGAGCCGAACGGGTAATTCCTTATGTACTCCTCCTCAAACCATACCCCCTGTATTTTTTTGCTTCCGGCAGCAAGCTCCTCAAATGCCAGTTTATCCTCCAGGCTTTGCCTTCGCAGCAGCCGGACATATGCGCTTTTTGCTTTTTCAGTTAATATTTGTCTCAACTCATTGGCATCCAGCCCAAAAACCGTCACGAGAGCCTCGATGGTCGGCTCGACATTGCCCTCATCCATATGCACGATGCTTGGGTCAAGGATCACATTGAATACCTTTGTGCTGCGCGCGAGCACCACGCCGTTGCGGTCCAGAATATCCCCGCGCCGGTAAGGGAGGTTTGTGTTCGTTCCAAGGCTTTGCTGTGCGAGCACCTTCTTCCCATACCCCTCCCCCTTCTTTTTGTTCAGCCACATCAGCCGCCCGCATATCCCAAGGAGCAACGCAAAAACCACGCAAAATACAAAGAGCAAAGTTCCTTGCATTCTGCGTGTGAATTTCCGTACATTTGAATTCTTTTTTCCCCGAACCATATCAAAACCACTTGCTTTCTTGCGGAAGGCCTCCCCCGCATCCTCTCATATTCATATTCCTGCCCTATGGGACCAGCTTGTCCAATATGGAGGCTGCCGCTTCGGGGATATCCGCATACTGCCTGACATAGCTTAAATCTGCCGTATCGTAATAGATGACCTCGTTATGGTTTGGGAATACCATCCCAAACTCCCCGACCGCCGTCTGGTAAATTGCATCTAAGTCGATGTTTTCCGCAAGGGCTTCCTCCTTGCCCGCGTTGATGTCCACCAACACGCCAAGGTCTTCTTTCAGGCCTGCGATTGCCTTGTCAAGCCGTGTCGCTTCCGCCTGGATATCCAGATAGCGGATGCACAAAAATACCTTGCATGCCATGGCACCACACAGCATGAGGATGCCGAAAAAGCTGACACTGCGGCTGATGTGGAAGAGCTTTTTTTTATCGCGCCGGTCCTGTTGCTCCCGCAGGCGCTCATAACGGTCGGGTTCCCTCTCCGGCAGGTTCCTACGCACCGGTTCCTGGTACGGCACCTCTTTTCGCAGTGGCTCCCCGTTTGCAGTTTTTATTTTCCCCGCAAGATCCCCACGCCCTGTCACCTTCGCCCGCCCGCGCCCTGCCTGTGCCGTATTGTTGCGGGAATGCTTCTGCCTCTGCTCCTGTACATCCAATTTTTTTACCGTGTTTCCATGTACATAGTATTCTGGGTCGTAATGATAAGGATTTTTCTTTTCTGCCAAACGGATTCCCCTCTTTCCTTCTTTGTTTTGGTCCACATCCGGTCACCGGCCTGCCTCTTTTGCCACGCTTTTCCTACGCTCAAAAACACGCAGTTTCGCGCTTTTGGCTCTTTTGTTGCAGGCTAACTCCTGCTCGGATGGCAAAATCGGTTTTTTTGTCAGCTGTACGCCCTTTGGTTTCTTCCCGCACACACACACCGGAAAATCCGGCGGGCATGTGCACGGCCTCTCGTTGCGCCGGAAGCTTGTCTTCACGATGCGGTCCTCGAGCGAATGGAAGGTGATGATGCAAAGCCTGCCCCCCTCGCTTAATAAATCCACCATCGTATCAAGGGATTCCTGCAACACCTCCAGCTCACGGTTAAGCTCGATCCGTATCGCCTGGAACGTCCGCTTCGAGGGATGCCCGCCCTCCGCGCGCACCTTTGCCGGGATTGCCGCCCGGATCACCTCGTTTAACTCAAACGTCGTCTCGATTGTTTTTTCCTGTCTCGCCCGCACAATATGCTTTGCGATGTTCTTTGCAAAATGGTCCTCACCGTAATCCCGGATCACGCGGTAGAGTTCCTGCTCACTATAGCCGTTCACGATATCCCGTGCACTCTTTTCCTGCCGGTCGTCCATGCGCATGTCAAGCGGCGCGTCCTCGCGGTAGGAAAACCCCCGCTCCCTCGTGTCAAGCTGATAGGAGGAAACGCCAAGGTCAAGCAAAATCCCATCCACAAGACGGATCCCTTCCCCCTCTAAGATTTCCCGGATATTGCGATAATTATCCCGGATGACCAAAACATGGTCTTTATATGGTGCAAGCCTTTTTTTTGCCGCATTGACCGCATCCTTATCCTGGTCAATCCCGACCAGCCGCCCGCCTCCCGAAAGCCTCGCCGCAATCCCTGCGGCATGTCCGCCCCCGCCAAGCGTCCCGTCCACATAAATGCCTTCCGGACGTATGTTTAACTGTTCCAAACATTCCGGAAGAAGCACGGATACATGCCCAAAACCATTTTCCTCCATCGTTTTCCTCCATGCCGGCTATACGGCTTTTTCATCCGCACCATCTTCATCCACTTTGCATTTGTGGCAAACCACTTTTCACCACTTTCACATTCCATTTTAACCCAAACCATAAAAAAAAGCAAGCAAAATATGAAGATATTGTTGTAGTGCACAAAAAAAGAAGGCTTCTTCTGTGTTAAGCAGAAAAATCCTTCTTCCATTTATTTCCATTTCCGGAAACGGATTTTTTCCTTCCGGTGTGGTTTTAACCGGATGAAAAAAATCAGGGTTGCACTTACCACGACAAGCAGGATGGAGAGCAGCTGCGAGACCGCGACGGAACTTCCCCACAAAAATAATTGGTCCGTCCGCAGCCCCTCGATCCAGATCCGCCCTGCCCCATAACCTGCAAGATACCAAAGCAGCAGTTCGCCGTCAAATTTTTTGTACCGCGCACAAAAAAGCAGCAGCGCAAACAGCGCGAGGTTCCACATGGACTCATACAGGAACGTCGGATGCACTTGGATGTATTCTATGCCATCCACCCACACCGTGTTGTTGCGGATTTTGATGATCCGTTCCAATGCCCCGGCTCTCCCGGCATAGCGCTTTTCCAACACGGCCATCGAGCAGTTGTAGTCACTGCCTACGGCCCTGCGGTCAAGCTGCATGGCGAAAAGCCCTTCCGTGTACGTCCCGAATGCCTCCCGGTTAAAAAAATTTCCAAAACGCCCGATTGCCTGCCCTAACAAAAGGGAAGGCACACAGATATCCACAAGTTTCCCCAGGTTCACTTTTTTTATTCTGGCATACACGGCCGCCGTGAGCACACCGCCGATGATACCGCCATAGATTGCCATGCCGCCCGTGCGCAGGTTAAAGATGGACAGAGGGTTATCCCGGAAGGAATCCCACGAGAACGCCACATAGTAAAGCCTTGCGCCCGCCACGGAAAACAGGATGGCATACAGCGCAAAATCAATGATCATGTCCGCGCTCTGCCCGGCGCGTTTCGCGCGGTAACACGCAAGCAGCACACCGAGCAGCATCCCGGAGACAATGATGATCCCGTAATACATGATGTCAACCCCGAACAGGGTGATGCCGCTCCCGACATCCGAAAAGGAAATGCCAATGTTCGGGAACCGGATATCGGTCTTTAAACCCTGCAACATACCGCCTCCATCAGACATTGAACCGGAACAGGACAACATCGCCGTCCTGGATCACATAATCCTTTCCCTCCGACCGGACCAGCCCTTTTTCCTTTGCCGCGTTAAAGCTGCCGCACTCCACCAGGTTGTCATAGCTTACAATCTCCGCGCGGATAAAGCCGCGCTCAAAATCCGAGTGGATCTTGCCCGCCGCCTGCGGTGCCTTCGTCCCCTCCTCGATCGTCCACGCCCTTGTCTCCTTCGGTCCCGCCGTCAAATAACTCATCAGGCCGAGCAGCCGGTAACTTGCACGGATCAGCTTGTCAAGCCCGGATTCCGCAATCCCAAGCTCTTCTAAGAACATTTTCTTTTCTTCCTCGTCAAGTTCCGCAATCTCCTGTTCATGCGACTGCTCATTCTCACATTCTTTCTCGGCATACGCGCGCACCTTTTTTACATATTCATTCTCCGTGCCGTCCGCCGTAAGGTCATCCTCCGCCACGTTGGCGGCATAGATCACCGATTTGTATGTGAGCAGGTTAAAGGAGGCAAGCAGCGCGGTTTCCTCCTCGTTAAAGCAGGCAAAGCTGCGCGCTAAGTTCCCCGCCTCCATATGTTTTATCAACCGCGCAAGAAGCTCTGCCTCCCTGGCCGCGTTCTTGTCGCCCATTGCC
>CAYMGZ010000072.1:0-9885 GCA_964390095.1 uncultured Lachnospiraceae bacterium
GAAGTGGAAGGTATGCCGCCAAGCAAATATAGGAAGGGCAAAGCCTGTAATAAGGCTTTGCCCTCACATCTTACTTCACAATTCATATTTCCTCTTATCCGCCACGCTAATCTCCTCCCCAAGCTGGACTTCAACCGGCAAAAGCCCATCCTCCCCCGCAGTCACAACCCAAATTTCATCGCGCTGTTCGTGGGAGTGGTAATTCATCTTATGCCCCGGATTTAAACGGACTTTGACGGTCAGGGAATTTTTCCCCACATCTAAGACACGGTAATTCCCCCAGCTTTTTTCTGCAAACATGACTTGCTGGCGGATGGCATCCACGTAGGGTTTGATATAAGAACTTTCTTTTTTGTCGGAGACCAGAATGCCTTCCGGGCTTGCGGAGATTACCACGTCCTTTAGTCCCATGCCAAGGACGGGTATCCCAAGCTCATTGATGGTATGGACATTGGAACATGCATCGTTCAACCTGCCATCACCAATAATTGGTTCTTCCATTGCTTCCGTGAGTGTGTTCCAAGTGCCAAGGTCTTTCCATTGTCCGCTGTAACGAAGAAGCCCAATCGATGTTTCGGCTTCTACTACAGCATAGTCGAACGAAATTTTCTTTAATTCACTATAATTTTCAAAAAGTTCGTGATAATCGCTGGTTCCAAGCAATTCCTTGCTTTTATCCAAAACATACGAGAGCTTGTAGGCAAACACGCCGCCGTTCCATAAGACACCTTGTCGGATATATTCTTTTGCCTTCTCGCGGGTGGGTTTTTCTGTGAAAGTGAAACCGCAGCTGCCACCGGCATCGGATGCCGGCTTGATATATCCGTATTTTTCGCTTGGGTACGTCGGTTCAATGCCCATGAGGATTAAGTTTTTATCCCCGCGCCCTGCTGCCTGGTACAAGTCATGGATACATTCAAAATAAGATAAATCGACATAAGGGTCAACGGGGCATACCACGACGGCCTCGTTTTCCGGTATCCCTTGGATATCGTTAAGATATGCCGTGGCAAGGGCGATGGCAGGGAAGGTGTCACGGCGGCATGGTTCCACGGAAATGCCGACATCAAAACCTAATTGGTTGTGGATGGCGGAGACCTGGCTTTTGCTTGTCGCAATGGTGATGGCCGCGTCTGGGTCAACGGCTTTGATCTGGCCATAGATACGCTGGACCATGGATTCATATTCGCCGTCTGGTTTTTTGAATATTTTTATAAATTGCTTGGAACGGATGTCATTGGACAGGGGCCAGAGCCTTTTTCCGCTGCCGCCCGACAATAGGATGATATTCATGGCGCTTTACCTTTCTGCCCGCGCGGGCTTGTTTAAGAAATCTTCATAGGATAGGCGGATTCCGTCTTCAAGTTCTGTTTTGTATGTCCATCCAAGGCTTGTCACCTTGGATACGTCTAACAGCTTGCGGGGGGTTCCGTTTGGCTTGCTGGTATCCCAATGGATTTTGCCTTGAAAACCGACTACTTTTGCGACCAATCCGGCAAGGGCTTTGATTGTCAGTTCTTTGCCCGTGCCTGCGTTCACGGTCTCGCTGCCGCTGTAATGGTTCATAAGGAACACGCAGAGGTCTGCAAGGTCATCCACATAGAGGAATTCCCGCAGCGGCGAACCGTCGCCGAAACAGGTGACGGTATCAAGCCCTGCCACCTTTGCTTCGTGGAAACGGCGGATCAGGGCGGGGAGGACGTGGCTGTTGGTCGGATGGTAATTGTCATTCGGGCCGTAGAGGTTTGTGGGCATCACGGAAATATAGTCCGTGCCGTACTGCCTGTTTAGGAACTCACAGTATTTGAGGCCGGAGATTTTTGCCAATGCGTATCCCTCGTTGGTTTTTTCCAGCTCTGATGTCAACAGGCAGCACTCTGGCATCGGCTGGGGGGCCATGCGGGGATAGATGCAGGAAGAACCGAGGAATTCCAGCTTTTTGCAGCCGTTCTGCCAGGCGCTGTGCATTACGTTCATTGCCATCATCATGTTTTCATACATAAAATCGGCAAGGGCATTTTGGTTGGCGATAATGCCGCCCACCTTCCCGGCAGGGTGGAAGACGTATTCCGGCCTTTCTTCGGAGAAGAATTTTTCCATGGCATCCTGCCTTGTGAGATCCAATTCCCCGTGGGTTTTTAAGACCAGGTTGTGGTATCCCTGCCGCTTTAGTTCCCGCACGATGGCGGATCCGACCATCCCGCGGTGTCCGGCCACATAGATTTTCGCGTTTTTCTCCATCATGTTATTTCACAACCCCTTTCTCCAGATATTCGGCCAGATTGGTTTTGATATGCTCCCCGGCCCGTTCCACGGCGACCTTTTCCATATCATGTTTGGTCATAAGCCTTACAAGTTCTTCGAAACTGGTTTTGGCCGGGTTCCAGCCCAGTTCGCGTTTTGCCTTTCCCGGGTCGCCTAAGAGGTTGACCACATCGGTTGGGCGGTAGAAATCAGGGGAGACTTCAACGAGGATGCGGCCGGTTGCCCGGTCGCTCCCTTTTTCCTCCATGCCTTCCCCACGCCATTCCAGCTCGATTCCTGCATAGTGGAAGGCGAGGGTGGCAAATTCACGGACGCTGTGCTGGATGCCGGTGGCAATCACGAAATCCTCCGGGGTTTTGTGCTGTAAAATCAGCCACATGCATTCCACGTAGTCCTTGGCATAGCCCCAGTCGCGCAGGGAGGAGAGGTTGCCAAGATAGAGCTTGTCCTGCTTGCCCTGTGCGATTCTTGCCGCGGCCAAGGTGATTTTGCGGGTTACGAAGGTTTCCCCGCGCCGCTCGGATTCATGGTTGAAGAGGATGCCGGAGCAGCAGAACATGTGGTAGGCCTCACGGTATTCTTTCGTGATCCAGAAACCATACTGCTTGGCGATGGCATACGGGCTGTAGGGATGGAAAGGGGTGGTCTCGGATTGCGGGACATCTTCCACCTTGCCGTACAGCTCGGATGTGGAAGCCTGGTAAATCCGGCAGGTGTCCGCAAGGCCGCAGACGCGCACGGCCTCCAATGCCGTGGACATCATAGTTTTTTTCGATCAGGAATTCGGAAAGGTAGGAACCGTCCTGTCCGGTAACGCCTGTGATCAATGCTTTTTTCATGATATTTCCCTCCGTGGTGATTGCTTTTTGTGGTTTTTATTTTACCTTGATGGAGGGGGGGTTGAATGCGGGATGTTGGCTTTCGGTTACAAAATCTTGGCTTTTTGGAAATGGAAGGGCAAAGACTTTATAAGGTTTTGCCCTTTTTCGTCCGCGTTGCAGAGGAAATATCTATGGATTGCAAATTTTGTTATAAATTGTTATAATGTCGGTAAAATTATAGTAAACGTCATAACTATACTTTGCTCCGAAGCCGGAATTGCTTGGGTAAAAATATGATATGGTCAAATTCCATAAGGGAAAGATCCGGTGATCAGGAAAAATAGAACGGGAAGGAACCAGCCAAAATGGCAGGTGGGTTATAAAATGAAATGAACCGTGACATGACACAAGGCAACGTGATGCGTTCCATGCTGTTGTTTGCCGTCCCCATGATATTGGGGAATTTGTTACAGCAATGCTACAATATCGCGGATACCCTGATTGTTGGGAAATATCTTGGCCAGAATGCACTGGCAGCGGTAGGCTCATCTTTTACTTTAATGACATTTTTAACCTCAATTTTATTGGGGCTTTGCATGGGGAGCGGCACGTTTTTTTCCATCCGTTTTGGGGAGCGGGATGAAAAGGGCTTGGGGGAGGGGATCTATACCTCGTTTTTGCTTATTTTCCTCTTGACGGTGCTGTTAAACTTCTTTGCCTACCTGTCATTGGATGGCATCCGGGGGTTTTTGAAAGTACCAAAAGAGGCGTGGGGGGAGATGCGCACGTATCTTTCCATTATTTTTGGCGGGATTTTTGCGACATTCCTTTATAATTATTTCGCTTCCCTGCTGCGTTCCTTGGGGAATTCCGTGGTTCCTCTGGTGTTTCTGGCGGTTTCGGCGGTTTTAAATATTGTGCTGGATCTATGGTTTGTGGTCGGGCTTTCCTCCGGGGTGGCGGGGGCTGCGTGGGCGACGGTAATTGCGCAGTATGTTTCGGGGATTGGCATTGCGGTTTATGCTTTTGCCCGTGTTCCGTATCTTGGCATGAAAGGGCAAAAGCGGCGTGTCCGCAAGGAATGTTTGAAGGAGATTGCGAATTTTTCCGTGCTGACCTGCCTCCAGCAGTCCGTGATGAATCTGGGGATTCTTTTGGTGCAGGGGTTGGTGAACAGCTTCGGCGTGACGGTGATGGCGGCGTTTGCGGCGGCGGTGAAGATCGACGCGTTTGCCTATATGCCCGTGCAGGATTTTGGGAATGCGTTCTCTACGTTTATCGCCCAGAATTATGGGGCGGGGAAGGGGGAGCGGGTGCGGGAGGGCTTCCGGGGCGCGGTGGTTACGGCGGTGACGTTTAGCGTGGCGGTTTCGGCAGTTGTTTTTGTGTTTGCCCGTCCGTTGATGGCAATGTTTGTGGACAGGGAAGCGGGGGCGGAGGCGGTGATTGCGGAAGGGGTGCGCTATTTGCGGACCGAGGGGGCGTTTTACTGCGGGATCGGCTGCCTGTTTTTGCTTTACGGGCTTTACCGGGCGCTTGCCCGGCCAGAAATGTCGGTGGTGCTCACGGTGCTTTCCCTTGGGACGCGTGTGCTTTTGGCATATTTGCTTTCTGCGGTCCCGGGGGTGGGGGTGGCAGGGATCTGGTGGTCGGTGCCGATTGGGTGGTTTTTGGCGGATGCTGCCGGGTTTTCGTACTATTTTATCCGGGGGAAGAAGTGGGTGAAATGACGACGGGGAAGTCGGAAACTTTCCCTGCACGGATCTGCGCATAAAAGAACTCCTGCGGGTGGCTAACCCACAGGAGTTCTTTGTCCAATCTAGTAACTAAACTCTAATACCTGTCCTTCATAGATTGTATAAGGTGCCACAATGCCGAGTTTTTCGGCGAGGATTTGCCAGTTCATCCCAAGGGAAGCGGCGATTTTGCCGAGGGTGTCGCCCTTTTTAACGGTTACTTTTTCCGTGGCAATCACTGCGTGGTCCGGAAGTATGAGCTGCTGGCCTGCGTAAATTTTGTACGGGGATTTGATCCCGTTTAACTGTGCGATTTCTTTCCAGTCAACCTGATAGCGCTTGCCGATCTTTGCGAGGGTATCGCCCTTGCGCACATAGCAGGTCTTTGTGGTTTTGGAAGAATCCGTGTTCCCGTTATCCGGCTGCGGGTCATCCGGCTGTGGTTCTTCCGGCTGTGGTTCTGGTTTCTGCATCTGTGCGAGCAGCGCCTCAAAACGTTTTTCAAGGTCGAAATGATCCATCAGTTCCTCACCGACCGCCTTGATTGCGTCCGGCGCGAGCACATCGCCAAGGCCTGCATCCTCCATCACTTCGGAAAAGCCTTTGTCGGTTTCTGCGTTTGCGACATCCAGATAGGCATTTATGGCGGCCGTTGGGTTTTCCATCATCAGTTCACGGATGGCAAAGGCACCTGCCACGGAGGTGGCGTAGCTGATGTAATAGCATGGGCTTGTGAAATAATGAGGGGTCTGTACCCAGCTTTTGCTGTAGTATTCAAGCGTCCAGGTATCCGGCTGCATGTGTTCATAAGCAACCAGAAGTTCTGCGTGCTTTGCGTTTAAATCGTCAAGTGTAAGGTTGTCCTGGAGATAAGCCCAGGTTTCAAGCTCGTTGTTTAAGCACCCTGAGATGAAGGAATAAAGCTGCTGCAAGGTAACGTATTCTTCCACGGTATCCGCGTCATCCCCAAAGATATCCGCGTAATGTTCCATGAACAGGAATTCAAGCCCCTGTGACTGTACTTCCGAAACATCGATGGAATCCATGCTTCCCTGCTGGAAGTCTGCGTTGAAATGGCCGAATTCATGAACCATGGTCAGCAGGTCATAGGTATTCCCGCCCGGCTGCATAATGATGGCTTCCGTGTTGTAATACGGGAAGTATGTCGTGAAAGCGCCATTCATTTTGACATCGGAAGAAGCGATGTCGTAAAGCTTGTTGTTCATCAGGTGGTCGAGTGCGTCCTGCAGGTCGGCGGAGGTCTGCGGGATATAAGTGGAGAGGGTGTCAATAATTTCCTCATCCGTATACGGGATCATCAGGCATGGCGCGGAAAAGTCCGTGAGTGCCTCCATGTAAGTGAACGGGGTGGAAAGATAGGTTTTTACTGAGTCACAGAATGCCTGGATATCTTCCGGGGTATAGTCGCGGCTGTAAGCCTCGTACATGTAATCGTTGTAATTGGCGTAATCGTACAGCGCCGCGATTTCACGGCGGACTTTGACGAGGTCTAAGTAGACATTGCCGAGCAGGGTATTTTGCTTGTCCATCAGTTCCATGTGTTTCGCATAGTATGTATCCATGTCCAAAAGCCCTGCCATGGCAGCGGCCTCGATATCGGCAAAGCCCATCTCGGTGCCGTTTACGGTAACGGTCAATGTGCTTGCCTCAAGCTGTTTCTTTCCGTACTCCTGAAGCAATGCCTGTTCGCGGTTTACTGCGTCAAGCTGCTCGGAGGTCATTTCTTCATAGTCGGTGAAAAATTCAATGTCTTCCTCCGTGAAGTCCGCAACGATATCAGCGGCTCCCGGAAGGTCAAGGATTGCCTGTATGCAGATGCAGAATTTATCACGCATCTGGTTGATGAGGACGGTGTTGTAGGCATCTTCCGCAAGCATTGCCTCATCGGTCGCGTTTACCCTGGTTGCAACGGAGGAAGTGATCCACATCGTATATGTTTTTGTGTAGGCAACATCCAGTTTGTCATAAAGCTCCTTTGCTGCCTCGGCGTTTTCTTCCGTTTCCGCGAGCGTCCTGAGTTCTTCCAGACCCGCGTAAAATTCAGCCGGGTCGATATGCTCGTAATTTTCAAAGATTTCCGCAAGGGAGTATTCCGCGTGTTCCTCGCCGTTTAGGACGGCTTCCGGCATTTCGGTTGCTTTGCCACTTATTGCCGGGGAAAGCGTAAGGAGCATGGCAAAGCACAATAAAAATGCCCACAGTTTCCTTCTTTTTTTATTTTGCATAATCTGCCTCCATGCTGCGGCTTGATTTGTTTTTGGCGGCACGACGTTTGTTTGTGCATGCCATGAGCTCCGCGCAGCAAGAACCCATAGGGTATTATAGCATACCGTGCCGGGATTTGCTAGGGGGGAGGGGGATTTTTTCAGGGTTTGTTTGGGAGGAGCATTTTTTGCTGCAGCCTCCCTTCCTTCTGGGCGCGTTCTTCCTCCGTGGCGGCAAGCTGGGCGTTGATCTGGCAGGCTGCGGATTCCAATTGCCGGCAAAAATTCCGGATCGGTTCGTAGACTTTTTTGATCCGGCGCAGCACGAGGCTGTCGGCGATTATGCCGTCCATGGCGAAGTCCGAGAATTTTAAGAATCCGCCGATGTGGATGGCAAGACCGTCTTGCAGGTGGATGCCGGAAAGCTCCCCCTGGAAAAGACGGACTTGTTCGGACAGGGAGGAGAGGAGGTTTTGTGCCCGGTCAAGCTGTTTGTGTTTTTCAAGGCCGGTGAAAAATTTGCCACCCAAAAGATCCAGTTCCCCAAGCTGTTCGGCATTGCGGATAAGATTTAGTATTTCCTCTGCGGTCATATAGGCGCAGTGTGCGGTGTGCAGGATAGCCCGCAGTTTTTTGGCACGTTCCTGCAAGGAGGAAATTTCCTCCTCGATCTGGCAGAATTCGTTGTCCGACATGCGGATGGTGGCTTTGAGGGCAGATATGTTTTCCTCCTCGATCTGGGCGAGCCGCTTCTTGGCACCTTTGATCTTAAGCAGACCGTTTTCGCAGGAATGGATCTGTGTTTCCAGTTCTTTTTGCTGCTGTTTTATTTCATTATACTGCACGGCCAGTACCGCCGCCTCGTCTTGTTTTTGATGCAGTAATTTTTTATATTGGAAGGTAATGCGGTATGCGAAGGATTTCAGACTGCGTTCCTGAAGCTGTTTTATTTCCTTTTGGAGTTTTTTGTCTGCGTTGTAAAAGATTCTTGCCTGTTCCGATGCTTCCTCATAGCGGGCCTGCCATTGCAAAAGCTCTGCCCGCAGGGGGGCTTCCCTGGCAATCTGCTGTTTGAATTGTTCGCTGTCTGGTTCGTCTTTCATTCGGGTTTCCTCCTTTTTTATGTTATGTCAATTATATTCTTTCAGGCTTGTCCTGTCAATCGGATATGGTTTTGCGGCGGGCAGCAGGAATTTTTTGTTTTTGGCATCATGCTTGTATTTTTATGGAAAAACTGTTATAATGATGGTAGACTTGCAAAATGGGATTGTTTTTTGCATTGACAGCATTTGCAGGAAATTTTATAATTAAGGAAAGAAAGGCGGGGTGATTCCTATGATCTACACAGTAACTTTAAACCCATCCCTGGATTATAACGTGACGATGGGCAGTTTAAAGACCGGCTTTGTGAACCGGACGGAGGAAGAAGTTTTGCTGCCGGGCGGTAAGGGCATCAATGTATCGTTGGAACTGCACAATCTGGGTGTTGAGACAACGGCGCTTGGGATTGTGGCGGGTTTTACCGGGGAGGAAATCGTCCGTCTGGTGAAGGAGCGGGGGGTGCGTGCGGATTTTATCCGTGCAAAGCAGGGATTTTCACGCATCAACATGAAAGTGCACCACGGGGAGGAGACGGGGATCAACTGCCGTGGGCCGGTGGTGGGGAAAGAAGAACTGGCGGCACTTTACTGGCGGCTTGACATGTTGGAGGAGGGCGATGTGCTGGTGCTTTCCGGCAGCGTCCCGGACGGGCTCTCCGAGTCGGTGTATATGGATATCATGAAATATATGGAAGGGAGAGGCGTGCAGACCGTTGTCAGCGCGATGAGAAGCCCGCTGGAAAAGGTGCTTCCATACCATCCGTTTCTGGTCAGGCCGAACCGCCAGGAGCTTGCGGAAAGCATGGGGGAGGCGATAAAGGACAGGGAGGCGGTTTCCTCGTATGCAAGGAAGATGCAGGAGAAGGGCGCGGGGAATGTGATCATTGAGATGGCAGGTTATGATATCATGCTTGTGGAGCAGGGCGGGCAGGAATTTTTCGGAAGCATGCAGCACCGTGAGATTGTGAACATGGTCGGTGCAGGGGATGCACTGATTGCAGGTTTCCTCGCGGGGTATTTTGAACACGGGGATTACCGGGAGGCACTCCGCCTTGGGATCGCTGCGGCGACCGCAAGTGTTTCGGAGACGGAATTTGCAAAAGCGGGGCAGATCCGGGAACTTGCCGGCCAGGTAAGGATTGACTGAACGTCCGGGAAAGCGGGACAGGGTATAAAATGACGGGGGCGCGGTGCAAGCCTTTTGCACCGCGCCCCTCCTGTTTTGATTTGTTGCGACAAAGAAAAGCGGAAAGATTACCTGTCATTCGTGAGTGCCAGTATGTAATCCGTTGACACCTTGTAGTACTTGCTCAGGGAAATCAGATGTCGGATCGGCATTTCGTTGGCACCACGTTCATAGCGAGCGTACATGGTCTGGGAAATGTTAAGTACATTCCTGGCCACGGACTCCTGGGTGAGATTGTTTTCCAGCCTCAAGTCGCGGATACGTTTTTTGTAGTCCACTTTAATCACCTTTTCATTTTTGAAAACTAACAATGGGTTACACACTTATTATAACACAAAATTTGTAATATGCAAATAAAAAAATATTATTTTTCTGCTAATTTGTCGCAAAATCTGCTTTTTTGTACATTTGTCAGGAAAAAAGGGGGGTTGGGGAAGTTTTCTCCGGTTGATCAATAGGATAAAATAGTAAAACATGGAAAATAGTGGGAGAAAAAGCTGCCTGGGACAAGCTAAAGGAGAAAAGGATTCTGGCCGCTAAAGAAATAGGCGT
>CAYMGZ010000073.1:0-3038 GCA_964390095.1 uncultured Lachnospiraceae bacterium
TAATCCTAAAAAAAATGCTAAGCCATAAAGTTTTGATACCTTTGGCTTAGCATGCTGTTCCTCTCTTTTTAACACACTTTTTTATTTGTCAAACAATGTCACTAATCCTGAATCATTTCCGCCATCTTCCCCATAACCTCGTCATACTCTGCTGCATTTTCCGCAGGTCCGAAATAAAGCGTATTTTCCCCTTTTTCCCCATAAAAATCTATCATAAATATATTTTCTTCTGGAAGCATTTCTAAATAATTTCCTATGCTTTCCTGCCGGAAATACAAGTCAATCCGTAAATTATTTTCCCTGCGCATTGTCCAAAACCCGAAATTAATAAAAGGTGCTACAAATTTTCTTATTCATAACCAAAACAACCGGAAAGGATTGCCGCATGTCAACATTCCCCACGGGCAACAACCTTTCCGGTTCCTTTCCACAGCAAATTGGTTTCCAAAAACCCAGCTTACCTTGCTAATTTCTTTGACATCTCATACAAATACGGGTCGAGCGTTTTCTTCATACGGAGTGCCTCCTCAATGTCAAAATCCACATACTCCCCGTGCTTATACGCCACGACACGGTTGCTCCCGCCCGCGGTTAAGATATCGACAGCCTTCGCCCCCATCGCCGAGGCATAAACGCGGTCCTTGCAGGTCGGGCTGCCGCCGCGCTGGATGTGGCCGATGACGGTTGCCCTTGTCTCCATACCGGTCGCCGCCTCAATGCGCTTTGCCATGCCGTAGGAATCACCGATGCCCTCCGCGTTGATGATGATGTGGTGCGTCTGGCCAACCTTCTTTTTTGCGCGGATGTTCTCGATGATCTTGCTCTCGTCGTGGTCGTAACGTTCCACGGTCAGGATGTCCTCCGCACCGTTGGCGATGCCGCACCAGAGCGCGATGTAGCCCGCATTCCTGCCCATGACCTCGATGATGCTGCAGCGCTCATGCGAGGTGGAGGTATCGCGCACTTTATCGATGGCTTCCATCGCGGTGTTGACCGCCGTGTCAAAACCGATCGTGTATTCGGTGCAGGCAATGTCAAGGTCGATCGTGCCCGGCACGCCGACGGTGTTGACCCCGCGCGCCGCAAGCTGCCTTGCGCCCTGGAAGGAACCGTCCCCACCGATGACGACAAGCCCGTCAATCCCGTGTTTGCGGCAGATATCCGCCCCCTTATCCTGCCCGTTCGCGGTCATGAACTCCGGACAGCGCGCGGTGTAAAGGATCGTGCCGCCGCGCTGGATGATGTCCGCCACGCTGCGCGCGTTCATATCAATGATATCTTCTTCCAGTAAACCGGTATAGCCCCTGCGGATGCCTTTCACTTTCAATCCGTTCGCAATCGCCGTGCGGACGACTGCACGGATGGCGGCGTTCATGCCCGGCGCGTCCCCGCCGCTCGTCAATACGCCGATCGTCTTTACCTGCTTTTTGTCTGCTGCTTTTGCCCTTGCCATATCACTCTACCTCGTTTCCGAATGTTTCCATTCTCATTTTCTTTTCCACACTTTAAGACATGCCGGAGCGCCCCGCCCCCGGCACAAACAATGTATGAAACCCCTGCGGTCACGCTGCGGCCATCTTTTCGTTGGCCGCTCATCCACCCATGTTTGCGCGGTCCTTTGCGCATATCTTTCCTTGGTTTCCATTTTAGTACAACTTTCAGCGTTTTTCAATACTCTTTTCCACAACCTTCACGTTTTCTTTTCCAAAGTTTTCGTAAAGTTTCTGTAAGCTCTCGTTATTTATGCCAATATTTCTGCTTTTAGGCAGCCTTTTTACGGCTTTTTCCTGCGATAAGTAAATGCAGACGGTATCGTTTCCGTCAAATTCACCCAATAAAGAATATAAATTTTGTTCATTTTCAACAAAATTGTTCTTATTACAAAATTGTATCCACAATTCTCTTGGAACGGCGGAAAACGGGATGATTTCCTGGCAGATCAGTTTTGCCGGCTTATCTTCCTCGACTGCCACTTTTCCACGGATGTAGACTTTAGCATCTACATTCAGGAGCAATTTATACTTCTCGTAATCGCGCGGGAAAACAATGACTTCTACCGCCCCAAGTACATCCTCTATGGTGAGGAATGCCATGAGTGTGTTGTTCCTTGTCGTCTTTAAAGTTTTCCCCGTGATCATGCCTCCGATTACTTCGATGCTGCCATCCTGCACCTTGCACTCGTTCGTCTCCTCGTCCACGAGGAAATCCAGTGTCGTTTTTGTTACGTTCCGGCGCATGGCCGCCGCATACATCTCAAGCGGGTGCCCGCTGATGTAAATCCCAAGGACTTCTTTTTCAAACGCAAGCAGCTCTTCTTTTGTGTACTCCCCAACCGCCGGGAACTGGTTGTCATACGCCTGCTTTTGTTCCGGTGCAAGCATATCAAAAAGGTTTAACTGCCCATTGACGGATTCTTTCTTTTCTTCCGCCACGGTGTCAAGCACCGAGGCGTACACATACATTTTCTGTTTCCGTGTTCCCGCAAGGCTGTCAACCGCCCCTGATTTGATGAAATTTTCCAGTGTGCGCTTATTGATTTCCTTATTGGAAAGGCGCATGGCAAGGTCTTTTAAACTTTTGTAATCCCCTCCCCGCATACGCTCCTTTACGAGTTCATCGATCACCGGGCGGCCAAGTCCCTTAATTGCGGTCAGTCCGTAACGGATTGCACCCTTGTCCACGGAAAAAGAAGCTTCGCCCACGTTGATGTCCGGCGGCAGGATGGAAATGCCAAGCTGCCTGCAATGGAAGATATATTCTGCCACTTTCCCCGGGTTGTCGATCACGGAGGTCATCAGTGCCGCCATGAATTCCACCGGGTAATAGCATTTTAAAAATGCGGTCTGGTATGCCACGACCGCATATGCCGCCGCGTGTGATTTGTTGAACGCGTATTTTGCGAAATCCGTCATCTCGTCAAAAATATGGTTTGCCACCTGCTCCGGGATGCCTTTCGCGATGCAGCCCGGCACATGCTCCTCCTCGTTGCCGTAGACGAAATTTTTGCGCTCCTTTGCCATGACGGACTCTTTTTTCTT
>CAYMGZ010000073.1:3048-9858 GCA_964390095.1 uncultured Lachnospiraceae bacterium
GCGGCGCACAAGGTCACTGCGCCCATAGCTGTAACCCGCGAGCTCACGCACAATCTGCATGACCTGCTCCTGATAGACAATACAGCCGTAGGTCGGTTCGAGGATTGGCTCAAGTTCCTTGCATTCGTACTCGATGGAAGCCGGGTCGTTCTTGCCTTTGATGTATTTCGGGATGAAATCCATAGGACCCGGGCGGTAAAGCGAGATCCCCGCAATCACGTCCTCGATGTTATGCGGCTTTAATTCCTTCATGAAATTTTTCATGCCCGTGCTTTCTAACTGGAACACGCCCTCGGTATGGCCGGAGCATAAAAGGTCGTAGACTTTTTGGTCGGCGTAATCAATTTTGTCCATGTCAAGGATGCCGTTTACAAAACCAGGGAATTGCAGGTCTGCCGCTTTCCCACCATCCGCCTGCTGCCCCGCCATTTCTGCGCTGCCTGCCTGCCGCCCTGCGCCCTGTGCCATCCTGACATCATACCCCTTCTTAATCAGCCGCACGGCATCCTGGATCACGGTCAGCGTGCGCAGCCCCAGAAAGTCCATTTTCAAAAGCCCAAGCTCTTCCAGCGTTGTCATCGTAAACTGCGTCGTGATCGTGTCATCCGATGAGCGCGAGAGCGGCACATAGTCGTCCGCCGGGGCATTACTGATCAATACCCCCGCCGCGTGCATGGAACTGTGGCGCGCCAACCCCTCCAAGCGTTTTGACATGTCAACAAGGTTCTGCACCTGAAGGTCCGCGCGGTATGCCGCCGCGAAATCAGGGTTCATGGCCAGCGCCTTATCTAACGTAATATTTAACTCGTTCGGCACCATCTTTGCGATCGCATCGCACTGCGCATATGGCATGTCAAGCGCCCTTCCGACATCGCGCAGCACGCCCCTTGCCGCCATCGTACCGAAGGTGACGATCTGCACGACACGGTCTTTCCCATATTTTTCCACAACATAGTCGATGACTTCCTGCCTGCGCTCATAACAGAAATCAATATCAATATCCGGCATGGTCAGGCGCTCCGGGTTTAAAAAGCGCTCAAACAGGAGGTTGTATTTGATCGGGTCAATGTTCGTGATCCCAAGGCAGTAGGCGACGATGCTGCCTGCACCGCTGCCGCGCCCCGGCCCTACCGCAATGCCATTTTCCTTTGCGTAGCGGATAAAATCCCAGACAATCAGGAAATAATCCACGAAACCCATGTCATGGATGACATTCATCTCGTATTCCAAGCGCCCCTTTAACTGCCCCATCCGGTCCGGATAGCGGCGGGCAAGCCCTTCAAGACAGAGCTTCTGCATATATTCCCATGCCGTGTAACCTTTTGGGACATCGAATTTTGGCAGCTTGTAATGCCCGAACTCAATCTCCACCTCGCAGCGCTCTGCAATCTTATGGGTGTTCTCGACCGCCTCCGGCGCATATGGGAACAGAGCGCGCATTTCCTCCTCGGATTTTAAATAATACTGCCCACCCTCGTAGCGCATGCGGTCCTCATCCGTCACCTTTTTCTGCGTCTGGATGCACAGCAGGATATCGTGTGCCTGCCAATCATCGGCAAGCACATAGTGGATATCGTTCGTTGCAACTAACGCAAGCCCCGTCTCCTCGTGCATGCGCAAAAGCCCCTGGTTCACCGTCTTCTGCTCCGGGATGCCGTGGTCTTGCAGCTCAAGGTAAAAATGGTCTTCCCCGAAAATATCGGCAAGTGTGAGTGCCGCCTTCTTTGCTTCCTCATAAAACCCTTTGCGCAAAAGGCTCGGTACCTCCCCGGCAAGGCAGGCGGAAAGCGCGATCACGCCCTCATGGTATTCCCTTAGCACCTCGT
Organism: uncultured Lachnospiraceae bacterium; assembly: GCA_964390095.1. Classification (GTDB taxonomy): domain Bacteria; phylum Bacillota; class Clostridia; order Lachnospirales; family Lachnospiraceae; genus RGIG4057. The sequence goes on from CAYMGZ010000073.1 coordinate 4,875, forward strand.
GGTCCACGCGCGGCTTGTAATAAAAGCCTTCCGTGAAGCCTTTTGAGACGATCTTCATCAGGTTGGAATACCCTTTGTTATTTTCCGCAAGCAGCACGAGATGGTGGTACCGCTCATCCGAAGCCGCCCCACCCTCCTTGTCAAAGCGTGAACCCGGCGCGGTGTAGACCTCGCAGCCCAAAATCGGGCGGATGCCCGCATCCTTGCAGGCACGGTAAAAATCAATCACGCCGTACATCACGCCGTGGTCGGTGATGGCGATGGCATCCATCCCAAGCTCCTTCGCGCGTGCCACCAGTTCCTTGATGCGCCCAAGCCCATCGAGCAAACTGAATTCCGTATGTACATGTAAATGTGTGAATGCCATTCATTGCCTCCTATTTTTCTTTCTTTTCCTTTTTTCCCGGTGCCGTAAGCAAAAAACTCTGGTCCACAAGGTCAAGTACCGCATCTTTTCCCACCGTTCCATCCAAGAGCACGGAAATCCATTTTGTTTTGCTCATATGGTACGCGGGGAGGAAACCGTTTGTCCGCTGAAGCATCATGACCATGTCCGGGTCACATTTCACATTCAGGATGTCCACCCTGCCTTCCCCGCAAAGCTTAAGGCGCTCCCGCCCCACATCCATGATGAGCGCATACCATTTCCGGTTGTCCGTATGGCGCAGAACCGCCGCGTCCGGCGTGTCCTCCCAGAGATATTCCGGGTCGGAGTGGTATTTCTTTTTCCCGTATGCAAGGATTTCCTCCCGCAATGTTTTCTTTCCCATCGCTTCCCTCACTGTTTTTCGGTTCTCTTAAATTTTCTTAAAACCCTTTTTTCTTCCACCGTGACACGGTAGCTCTCGCACGCTTTTTGGATTGCCTTATTGTGCGTCCACAAAGGCAGACGCTCTTTTTCAAAATATGGCAGCACCGCATCATATTGCTTTGCGAGTGCCGTTGCGAAATACCACGCCACCATCATATCGATATAATATTCCCCCGGGCGCAGATCCGCCACCAGATCGAGATATTCCGTGCGGAATTTGTCATCGAAGTAATAGCGCATCAGCATCCCGATGCCAAACCGCACGGTGTAAGTTTCCCCGGACGCAATCCAGCGGCGGATTTCCCCCAAAAGCTCATCCGTGTGCTTTGCAAATACTTTTGGCGACATCATGTCGCAGGTTGCCCAATTATCGACATACGGCAGGAAACGTTCCACCTTTTGCAGGCATTCCCCGTAATCCTTCTCCTGTTCGACTAAGAAGGCATGCAGGTTATTCTCATCATAATACCGGTGTGGCAGCTCCTCCAAAAATTCGCGGCTCTGCGGATTTTTCGCCAGCTTCCTTGCATATTTGCGCAAAGGCGGGGTGCGCACCCCGATCACATTTCCCTCGTCAATGTTTGGGATCAGCTTCGCCTGAAAATCGTGGTAAACCATATCCTGCAACCCGAATAAATCAGCGCGGATTCTCTCTGTAAATTCTGACATATTTCCCCCATTTCATTCATATCCATCCAAAAATCCTGACATATCCCCCACCCCACACTTGCAAACATACCGGGACAGCCCCAGCATCCTACCAGCAAACCTAAAACAATCCACTTCCCGAAACCCTCGCGCGGAGCAGTCCTTGCATCCTACCAGCAGATTTGAAAATGAACCTCCAAACGGTTCATTTTCAAATCTGCCATGTAAAAGGGGTCACGCCCCAAAACCATTTGCCAGACGACCGCCCCTTTCACATTATTCGCGATGGTCCGCGCCGAGCCGGTCATCGTATATGGCGCGGACCCCGCCGATAAACTTCGGCCGGGTGCGCGCTGCCACAAGGGGCGCTTCCCCGATTTTTTTCTGCTGAAGGCGCACGGGCACGGCAACGCGCCTTAAATGCATGCCGATCAGGGTATTCCCAATGTCAAGCCCTGCGTGTGCCCGGATTTCTTCCACGACAACCGGGTGCGCAAACGCGTGGTACGCCTCCGTCGCAAAGGAGCCGCCTGCCTTTTTTTGCGGCACGACATTGACAATCTCCGCATCCGGCACCGCCTCCCGCTCAATAACAATTGCCCGGTTTAAATGTTCGCAGCACTGCGCCGCCAGATAAACGCCGTGCTCCGCAAGTGCCTGCGCAATCCCTGAAAAAAGCTCCTTCGCCGTGTCCGGGTCGGAATTTGTGCCGATCTTCTTCCCGGTCACCTCGCTTGTCGAGCAGCCGACGACCATGATCTGCCCGGCGGTAAGCCCTGCGCACCCGCAAAGTTCTTTTGCCGCCCGGTAAGCCTGCTCCCTAATACTGACCACATCCATATCCATACCTCCCTGCCATCACGGTTTCTTTCACCCGTTTTTTTATGATAACCTGCGCGGGACTGTCCACACATCCCCTTTACATTTCTTTTGCATGGAAAAACTCATATACCTGCCTTGCCGCCCTGCGGTTAAATTCCGGCAGCGCCGCAATTTCCTCCTCCTCCGCCGCCTTCAGTGCATCAAGCGACTGGTAATGCTTCATCAGCGCCCTGCGCCGCACCGCACCGATGCCGGGAATGTCATCGAGAACCGAGTGCACCTGCGTGGCATCCCGCAGGGAGCGGTGGTACTCGATCGCAAACCGGTGCGTCTCATCCTGGATGCGCGTAATCAACTTGAATGCCTCGCTGCTTGTATCGATGGGGATTTCCACATTGTTATAGTACAATCCCCTTGTGCGGTGGTGGTCGTCCTTGACCATGCCGCAGACCTTCACACCCGTGATTTTAAGCTCTGCAAGCACCTCAAGGCAGACATTGACCTGCCCGCGCCCGCCGTCCATCATGATCAAGTCCGGGAAGCGGTGAAAGCTGTCAAGCGCCACATCCGCCCCGCCGCTGCCGCCACCCGTGGAATCCGCTGCGGTAACCTTCCTCCCGCTGCCGCTCCCCGTGAAATCCGTTGCGGGAACTTGCCCCCCGCCGTCCCCCCCCACGGAATCCACGGCGGTAACCTTCCCCCTGCCCTCTACATCCATCCCGTGCAAAAAGCGTCTTGTCAGCACCTCCCGCATGCTCGCATAATCGTCCGCCCCCGTGACCGTGCGGATTTTGAATTTGCGGTAATCATTCTTCTTCGGGCGGCCGTTCTCGTAGACCACCATCGAGCCAACCGAAGAAAAACCGCTTGTATTGGATATATCGTAAGATTCAATGCGGTAAATGGAAGGCATGGAAAGCCACTCTGCAATCTGCCTGACCGCCCCACTTGTGCGCGCTTCCTCTCGCTTGATCTTCTCGGTATCCTGCTGCAATACCATCGACGCATTTTTTTCCGCAAGCTCGATCATGCGCTCCTTGTCGCCGCGCTGCGGAACGAGGATTTTTACCTTCCCGCCACGCTTCTCGGACAGCCATTGTGTGATCAGCGCCTCGTCCTCCTCACGCAATGCGCTGCCAAGCAGCAGCTCCTTTGGGATATACGGCGTTCCCGCATAATATTGTTTGATGAAATTTGCCATGATATCCGCGCGTTCCTCATTTTCCACACCGGTTAAATAAAAATGCTCGCGCCCCAGCATCTTGCCCTCACGGATAAAAAACACCTGTACCACGGCCTCATCGCCCGCCGTCGCAAACGCGATGATGTCGCGGTTGCTGCCCGCCACATCGCTCGCCTTCTGCTGCTGCGTAAGCTTCTTGACACTGTTTAACAGGTCACGGTATTCCGCCGCCTTCTCAAACTCCATTTTTTCGGAGGCTTCCATCATCGAAGCGGTCAGCTTTTTTGTGAGGATGCCATAATTGCCGCCCAAAAACTCCAGAATCTCATCAATACTTTTTTTATACTCCTCCACAGGGACATTGCCCTGACAGGGTGCTTTGCATTGCCCGATATGGTAGTAGAGGCACGGGCGCTCCGCCGCTTTTTCCCCGGTCAGCTGCTTGTTGCAGTTGCGGTACCGGTATGTTTTGCGCAAAAGATCCAGTGTTTCCTTTACTGCATATCCACTTGTGTACGGCCCAAAATATTTTGCCTTATCCTTTTTCTGCTTGTGGGCGAAAAGCACGCGCGGGTATGGCTCGGAAATTGTTACCTTGATGTATGGATAACTTTTATCATCCTTTAACATAGTGTTGTACTTCGGGCGGTGCTCCTTGATAAGGTTGCATTCAAGGATGAGTGCCTCCATCTCCGAATCCACGACAATATACTCAAAATACGCGATGTTGGCGACCATCTGCTGGATTTTCGGCGATTTCCCCCGGCTGCTCTGGAAATACTGGCGCACGCGGTTTTTCAGGCTGATGGCCTTGCCGACATAGATGATCGCGTCATGCGCATCATGCATGATATAGACACCGGGCTTTGCCGGCAATTTTTTTAATTCTTCCTCCAAGTCAAACATTGTTTTCTTTCTCCTTTCGCAGGTGGTTCCCCATCCTTATCTTGTCGGACAAGCCAAAAAAATCCAATGGAAGCCACAAAAGAAAAATGGCAAGCCAAACAACGTATCCCTTTTCCGTCTTCGCCTGCCAATTTCATTTCATTCACATTTATCAACCAAAGATTTCTTCCCTGTTTTTTTCCTCCCCTGCATATATCGAACCAAAAAACACAAACCGAATGCGAAACACGCTATCATACTAGTTATCATGATACTCTTTTTATCCCTGTCTGTCAAGGCTTTTTAAGATGTATTCCGCTTGTTTTGTAACATTTCAGCCTTCGGCTTTCCTGTTACAAAAAACCGGGGGATGGCATCGGAAAAACTACTAGAAAATTTCCTGTGCGTATGCTATAATGAAACTTACCGGAAACAAAAAAGGCAGAAGATATTTTTTGCTGTGATCCATTGCCATATTCAACGGTAAAAATGCCTCCAGCAAATATACAAAATATGATCTGAATGCAAAGGGAAATATGGCCATGAAAAAAAAGAAGAACTATATTCTGCCGGTTCTCACAGTGATTGCCGCCGTAGTGGCGGTATTATCCGTCTTTGTTTTTACAATTAAGAAC
>CAYMGZ010000074.1:0-9822 GCA_964390095.1 uncultured Lachnospiraceae bacterium
AGGTATACCTCGACAGTTTCTTGAAGGTCGCATGCACAGGGGATGACGACATCGCGCCGGTGCTTGAAAAACTGGAGATGCTTTCCAATAAATTCGAGATTGACTTCGTAATCAGCATCTCAAAGAACAAGGATGACCTTGCGGAATCCGTACAGAAATTTGTGACCGTTTCCTTATAATTTCCGAAGGACACGGTTGTACGTGGGCAAAAAAGAAGGTGTGTTTTCCGGCACACCTTCTTTTTGTGGGTTGTGGGCCATTTTTTACATATCGCTCCTTAAGCGGCCGAAATAACTGAAACCGTAAATTGCAGCAATCCCGACAACGGCATAGATGATGCGGGAGATGATCGACATATTCCCAAAAATGACCCTCACAAGGTCAAAACTGAAGAAACCGATCAGCCCCCAGTTGATTGCCCCGATCAAAATCAGGATGAGTGCTATTGTATCGACTACTTTCATGATGAACCTCCATTCCCTTGCTTTGTCAGCTGTGACATGAAATAATCAAGCATGGTTTATTATGTCTCAAAATGCCGGAAATATACCGGATATTTATAAAATTTGCACCATGGCCCTGAAAATTTTTTTTTTATTTTGAAAAAGTGCTTTGAAGATGGAACGATATTGTGTATAATAGAGAAAATGTTTTGGATGGAAAGAGGTTATGGAGCGTGGGTAAACCAAAAAAGGCTGTAAAATTTAAAAAGCGCCGGAAAATCAATATTGGAACGATCATTTTTTTCTTTATTGCCCTCTACCTGACCGGGTTCGCAATATACTATTCAGGAAAAGAGCGGATCTCCATCTATGAGGTGACGGAGGAAAACCTCGCGAGGGATATGGAGGTGACGGGCGTGATCGTGCGGGACGAGACACTCTTTTGTACACCGGAGGCAGGTTACATAAATTATTATCTCCGGGCAGGCAGCCGTGTCCGGAAAAATGCCGCCGTCTATTCCATTGACGCAAACCGTGCCGTCTATGACATGATTGGGGGGACGGGCGACATCACCTTGACGGAAAAAGACATTGCGGAGGTAAAAAGGATTGTCTCGTCTTTTCAGGCAGGGTATGACGGAACAAATTTCGCAGATGTCTATGAGCTGAAGGAAACCCTTGTCTTAAAGACGGGGGAGATCTCCGACAACAACCTTCTGGACCGGATGCAGGATATGATTGACACGGCGGGCATCTCAAACGGTTTTCGCTTTGTCCAGGCGGAAAAATCCGGGCTCATCAGCTACACGAGCGACAGCCTGGACGGGCTGACGGTGGAGGGCGTAAATGCGTCCACGTTCTTAACGGAAAATTTCACTTCGGCATCCCTGCGCTCCACAAAGCAATACATGGCAGGGGAACCCGCCTATAAACTGGTTTGTTCGGATACATGGCAGATTGTATGCCCTGTCACGCCGGACCAGTACGTGGCCTTAAAGGAGCGGACAAGCCTGCGTTTTATGGCGCAGGACGGGCTGTTATTTTCGGCACCTGTGGAATTTACGCCGCGCGGCAGTGATTATTACATGGTGGTTACAATGAACCGCTACGAGGCAAATTATCTGGAGGAACGCTTCCTGACATTGGATATTTTGGTTTCGGAGGACAAGGGGTTAAAAATCCCAAAAACCGCGGTCACGGTAAAGGATTTTTATCTGATCCCGCCACAGTATTTTACGGCCGGCGGCGATTCGAACGATACCGGGCTTTACTCGGTAAGCTACAGTGCAAAGACGGGGAAGCCAGAATATGTGTTCCTGCCGGCGGAAATTTATTATCAGGATGGGGAATACGCCTATGTGGCAAAAGATGAATTTCCCGCCGCGACAACGATCTACTGCCCGGAAACGAAGGAGACGATGCCGCTCGCACTGACATCCCAACTGGAGGGGGTCTACCAGGTCAACCGGGGCTATGCCGTGTTCCGGCGCATCGAGCGGGTGGAGGAAAACGGTGACTATGTGATCGTGGCAAAAGGGACTTCGCGCGGGGTCTCCGCCTATGACCATATCGCCCTTAATGCGGAACATGTGGTGGATGAGTCGATCATTTATTAGCGGGATGGCATATATCAATGAAACATTTGTAGGGAGGATTTTATGGATAACCATATCACGGAAAATTTAAAAGCTGTGCACACACGCATTGCGGCGGCGGCGGCGCGCGCCGGGAGGGATGCGGCGGAAATCACGTTGGTCGCCGTAAGCAAGACAAAGCCCGTGCCGATGCTTTTGGATGCATACCATGCGGGGGAACGTTGTTTCGGGGAAAACCGGGTGCAGGAGCTCTGCGCAAAAATACCGGAATTGCCGGGTGATGCCACATGGCATATGATCGGGCATTTGCAGACCAACAAGGTAAAACAGGTGATCGGCAAGGCCTCTCTGATCCATTCCCTCGACAACGAAAGGCTTGCGGCGGCAATCCAGGCCGAGGCAGAAAAACAAGACCTCCATTGCCGGGTGCTCTTGGAAGTCAACATTGCCGGGGAAGAATCAAAATATGGCCTGCCGCCGGAACAGGTGGAAGCATTTGCGCGCAAAGTGGCAGAATTTGACAGGATTCATGTCTGCGGGCTGATGACCGTTGCCCCTTTTACCGAAAATCCGGAAGAAAACCGGAAATATTTTCGCAAAATAAAGCAATTAGCTGTTGACATACGTGCCAAAAACATTGATAATATCAGTATGGAGGTTTTATCCATGGGAATGACTGGGGATTACGAAGTCGCCATCGAGGAGGGGGCGACCATGGTACGTGTCGGTACCGGGATTTTTGGGGAACGCCCGTACCCGGCAAGATAAAAATCCAAAGAGGATCAAGATCCGGCAAGGATAAGGCAAGAAAGGATGTTTTTCCCATTGCTGCAACGCCGACGGCGTTTTTATATATATAATCTATTATAGACAGGAGTGTTTTGTATGGCAAACATTATCAGGAATTTTATTGATTCCCTGCATCTTGCAGATGATGATGAGACGGATGAAGAATATGAGGAATACTTAGCGGAGACGAACGAACGGGAACGCCGCCGCACGCAGCGGAACGAGAAACGTTTTGATAAGCCGGGCCGCCGCTATGCACAGGATGAGGTGGAGGATATCCCGGAGACGGACTACCGCCAGAATACTTCCAATTTCAGTGATATCCGCAAGGAACGCTCGGCAAAGGCAGAAAAGCAGCAGTCTGCGAGGATTGTTCCGTTCCGGAACAGTGCGGCAAACATGGGCAGCGCGATGGGGATCAAAGTGATGAAACCGACCAGTTTCGGGGATTCACAGGCAATCTGTGACGTTTTGATCTCCGGGAAAGCGACGATAATTAACCTGGAAGGTTTTGACGTGGAGCTTGCGCAGCGCGTGATGGATTTCGTATCCGGTGCGGTTTATGCGGTAAATGGAAAATTACATCCCATTTCAAGCTACATATTTATCATATCACCGGAAAATGTCGATATCAGCGGGGACTATTTTGAAATGATGAAACAGAATGGTTTTGAAGTGCCAACACTTGGCAGAGATTAACGGATATGGAAGAAAAAAAAGATGAGCTGATTTTTGTCAGACATATCGAGGAGCTGGCAAAATCAGCTTATTATAAAGGGATCAATGTATATACCGATTTTCTTGGGCTTGCCGAGCGCAGTCTTTTTTACGGCATGAAACGGGATTTGTTTTCGGTGCCTTATTCTGTCTATGGGGGATTTGCGGACGCGGAACGGGTGAAGGTTGGCTTCCATGGTGCCGCGGATGGCAGCGGCGAAGTTTTGCCGGATGCGTTTTTTGACGATTATCCGATCTGCATGGTAAAAATTTCCCCGGCAAACATAAAATTTGCCGAAGCCCTGACACACCGTGATTACCTCGGGGCGGTCTTAAACCTCGGGATTGACCGTGGGAAAATAGGGGATATCCTGCTTTTTCAGGATACGGCATGCCTTTTTTGCGACCCGTTCATCGGGGATTTTTTATGCGGAAACCTTACGCGCATCCGCCATACGGCCGTGCGCGCACAGATTTCTGCCGATGGGGCCGTGGTGCCTGCACATGCCATTGAGACAATCCATGCCAACGTTGCCGCGCCGCGTCTGGACGCAGTCATCGGGGCGGCATTCCACACTTCGCGCAGCAGCATTTCCGGGCTGATCCCCGGCGGCAGGGTATTTGTAAACGGCCGTGAGACCTTGCAGGGAAGCCATATGTTAAAGCCGGGGGATATCATTTCCGTGCGCGGGCATGGGAAATTCCGCTATGCCGCACAGGGGACCACGACAAAAAAAGGGCGTTTGAACATAACGTTAGAAAAATATGTGTAAACCGTGCGCCCGGACAGCGCCCAGTGGCATGTCAGGAAGCCATGCAAAAACAAAATCTAGGAAAGGAAAAGCTAACATGTTTTTAGTAGCAGGCATACATGCTTACACCAGTTGAATTACAAAACAAAACGTTTAAGTCTGGCGGACTTGGTTATGATAAAAAAGATGTGGAACAATTTTTCCGCGAGGTAACGGATGAATTTACACGTCTGTACAGCGAGAACGTTGACCTAAAAGATCGCGTGGATGCGCTAAACGATGCCTTACAGCGCTACAAAACAATGGAGAATACTTTGCAGAAGGCGTTGGTCCTCGCGCAGAAAACGGCGGAGGACACCACGCAGGCGGCGGTCAGGAATGCCCGCAACATTGAGAAGGAAGCGCAGTTAAAATCCCAGATCATCATGGCGGATGCCAGGAATGAACTGGAACGCGTACACGCGCAGACACTGGCAATGCTGCAGCAGTTCGAAAAATATAAGGCACAGGTAAAAAGCCTTGCCGTCGCACAGGTGGAACTTTTGGAAAGTGACAGTTATTCGATCAACATGGAGCGGTTGGAGGCAATTATCGACACGAACCGCACGGCATTGCCACGCGGTCCGGAGGCAAAGGATGCCGGGGCGTTTCAGGAGGCAAAGCCTGTCACACCAACAAGGACGGAACCCGTAAAACCCGTAAGGAAAGCAGAACCTGCAAAAGCAGCGGAACTTCCCTTAAGGGAGCAGCAGCGCTTTGCAAAAGGGTATGGGGACGCTGCGGGGGAGGATGGCGATGACGGGGAAGAATTTAGTTTCATTAATTTGTAGAAACGGGGAATGGTGATGCGTAAGAGGCAGTTAAACATTTTATATGAAGGAAAACCATGTTACGATATTTTGCTGGAACAAGACTATGCCCTGTTGCCGGAACAGGTGGGGAAAATAGGGGCCACCGGCCGGAAGGTCTGCATTGTGACCGATACCCACGTCGTGCCGCACCATGCCGGAAAAGTAAAAGAGGCATTGGAAAAAGTGGCGGGGAAAGTCGTCATCTTTTCATTTGCTGCAGGGGAGGCAAGCAAAAACCTTGAAACCGTACAGTTACTGTACGCATTCCTGATTGAGCAAGGTTTTGACCGCAACGACATCCTTGCGGCACTTGGCGGCGGTGTGGTCGGCGACCTGACGGGTTTTGCCGCAGCAACTTATCTGCGCGGCATCCGCTTCTTCCAACTTCCAACTTCACTGCTTGCCATGGTGGATTCCAGCATCGGCGGGAAGACAGGGGTCGATTTTAAGGCTTACAAGAACATGGTTGGCGCATTTTACATGCCTTGTTTCGTTTACATGAACATTTCCACGCTAAAAACGCTGCCAGAGCGGGAATACCGTTCCGGTTTTGGCGAAATCATCAAGCATGGACTGATTAAGGACAAGGCATTTTATGGCTGGCTTTTGCAGAACGCGGACGGGCTGTTAAAATGTGAGCCAGGGCTTGTGGCGGAAATGGTTTACCGCAGCCTTCTTGTAAAAAAAGAAGTGGTGGAACGCGACCCGAAGGAAAAAGGGGAGCGCGCGCTCCTAAATTTTGGCCATACGATCGGACATGCCGTCGAAAAACTAAAAAATTTCTCCCTCCTGCACGGGGAATGTGTTTCCCTTGGGATCGCGGCGGCAAGCTATATTTCTTACCGGCGCGGCACACTGACAAAGGAAGGGCTTGATGGCATCCTTTCCACACTTCAGGCATTCTTTTTGCCGGTTTTCGTTTCCGGGGTTTTGGTTCCGGATATATTAAAGGCGGCAGCAAAAGATAAAAAAATGGATGGGAACCAAATCCGGTTTGTGCTGTTGGAAAAAATCGGAGATGCTTATATAGACCTGACGGTAACAGAAAAAGAGATGGCGCAGGCATGTGAATTTATTTTAGGCGGAAAGGCTGCTTTAACGGCGGAATGAGGCAGGGCAGAGTATGAAAACAAAAACTGGAAAACGCATCATACACCTGGTTCTTTGTATCGTTTTGATCGGGTTGGACCAACTCTCCAAACTGTGGGCACGGAGTGTGCTAAAAGGGGGCGCGGATATTACCGTGGTCCCAAAACTCTTAAGTTTTTCCTATCTGGAAAACCGTGGGGCAGTCTGGGGAATCTTCCAAGGCAAAAAAATGTTCCTTATCCTGCTTACGGCCGTGATTTTTTTTGCCGTCCTTTTGATTTATTTTAAGCTTCCGATGGATGGGCGCTATAACCCGGCAAGGATCGTGCTTGTTTTTATTGCGGCAGGAGGCCTCGGAAACCTGATTGACCGCGTCATCTTCGGTTATGTAACCGATTTCATACGTTTTGATTTTATTGATTTCCCGGTTTTTAATGTGGCGGATATCTACATTACGGTGTGTGAGGTTCTGGCACTGTTCCTAGTGTTTTTTGTTTACCGCAATGACTTGGATGAAAAAAAGGGAAAAGAAACGGGGTCAGGGAATGGCAGGGATTGATACCACCCCCTTCGCAACGGACGGGGGGGAAGTTTTTTGCATCAATGTGGAAGAACCGTATGATGGCTGGCGGATCGACAAACTGCTCCCACAGCAAAAGGAGGGGCTTTCCCGCTCATATATCCAAAAATTGATTGGGGAGGGGCGGGTGCTTGTCGCGGGGCATAAAGTGAAGGCGGGTTTTCAGGTAAGGACCGGGCAGGAAATCAAAGTTTTTTTGCCTGTGGCGGAAGAACTCCGTGTCCTGCCGGAAAACATCCCGCTTGACATCCTTTATGAGGATGAGGATGTCATTTTGGTCAACAAAGGGAAAAACATGGTCGTACACCCCGCCGCAGGCCATCCAAGCGGCACGTTGGTCAATGCCCTTTTATACCATTGTAAAGGGCAGCTTTCCGGCATCAACGGCATCCTGCGCCCTGGGATTGTCCACCGCATTGACCAGGATACGACCGGTGTGATCGTTGCCTGCAAAAATGACAGGGCACACCAGTCACTCTCGGAGCAGCTGAAAGTGCATTCGATCACGAGGAAATACCACGCCATCGTCTATGGGGCATTCCATGTGGAAAACGGGCGGATTGAGGGGGCGATCGGAAGGCATCCTTTCGACCGGAAGAAAATGGCGGTCATCGAGCGGGGCGGGAAACCGGCGGTGACAAATTACCAGGTCCTGGAGAATTTCGGGACGCGGTATGCCCATGTGTTGTGCCGGCTGGAAACCGGGCGGACGCACCAGATCCGCGTCCATATGTCCTATATCCACCACCCGTTGCTTGGGGATACGGTTTACGGTCCCGAAAAAGACCCGTTCCATCTGGTGGGGCAGGCCCTGCACGCGAGTGTCCTGGGGTTTATCCACCCGGCAAGTGGCAAATATGTTGAGTTTGAGGCACCCCTGCCGGAGTATTTTACCGACCTGATCCAGTTGTGCCGGAAGCGGGGGCAGGGCGTATGAAACGGAATGCGATCGGGAAATTGAAAGGCAGGGCGGAGGATTATTCTGCAGATTGGGGTAAGGGCGCATGAAACGGAATGCCATCGGAAAATTGAAAGATTGGAAACAGGAAAAATACCATCCGTTGCTCTTTCTTTCCGGTGTCCGGGGATGCGGGAAGACTTACCTTGCCATGGATTTCGCAAAATCTTTTTTTGAAGGTATCCTATACCTGAATTTTGAGCAAAAGAACCTGCAAAGTCTGGCATTGCTTGCGGAACTTGAAAAAATATACAGTCTGGATGGGCTTTCCCAATGCATATGCCGGCTCTTTGATGTTCCGCCGGAGTATCTTGGGAATTTCCTGATTGTTTTGGATGAGGTATGCGAGGAGGATGCCCTTTGGGATTTTCTTTTATCCGTTTCGGAAGAACCGGTGGATTTTTACATCATTGCCATTTCCAGCCGGATGCCAGCGCATTTGGAACAACGTGCACGGCTGAACCTGTATCCGATGGCCTTTGATGAATTCCTTGCTGCCACCGGGCAGGAATGGTACAGTGAAGTGATTCAGGGGCATTTTAAGACAGGCCACCGGATCCCGGGGATCGTCCATGAGGAATTGGTAGACCGGTTTGACGATTATCTTTGCACGGGTGGGATGCCCGCCGCCATCAACGAATATCTTTGTTTTGAGACAACGGACAACCTGCCGGAGGTCCACCAACGTTATCTGGGGCATGTTTTATATGACATAACAAAGCACCACAAAGAAGGGGAGGCGCTGAAGATGCGCCAGGTTTTGGAGGTGATCCCTGCGCAGCTTGCAAAGGAAAACCAGAAATTCCAGTACCGCCAGATCCGCAAAGGGGCAACCGGCGCGCTTTACCAAGATGCGATCGGGCATCTTTTAAGGGCACAGTGGATCCATATCTGCAGACGGCAGGGGAAAGAGGATGCGTTTAAAATTTTCCCGTCGGATATCAGTTTTTTATATGCCCTCATGGGGAAAGGAATCCTCCCGAAAGAAAAAGACCGCCCATTCCACCGCCTGCTCCTTGACTGTTATGTGATGCAGACATTTGCCGCCTGTGGGTATCGGCCAGAATTCTGGGAATCCCCATCGCAGGCGCGCATCGATTTTTTGGTTGAAATAGACGGCGTATGGATCCCTGCAGAGGTAAAAACAGCAGAAAATACCCGCTCAAAAAGCATTGGTGTGTACCGCGCAACACATGAAGTCCCTTATTCGTTGAAGATATCATACCATAATTTTGATTTTTCAAATGGTGTCCACAGTATTCCATATTATGCGATTTTTTGCCTGTGATTTATTTCTGGCATCAGTCCCATCAGACAAAAGCACAGAGAAAAGGAACGGATGTGGGCGGCAAGGATGTAGGCGGCAAAATAGCCGCACTGGAAAAGGGCACAAAGAATATTGGGATGGCGGGAAAACTGGATGGCAGGAAACAGGAATGGAAAAATGGAAGAGACAGCGCGGGAAGGAAACGGGATTGGTAAAAATAAACGAAATCCGGATTCTACATTTATCGATATGTGCTAAAAGTGAATCTGGCGGCTTGACAGTGGGATACCAATATAGTAGAATAATATTACAATTTTTTTACAAAATTATGACAGATTGAAGACAGGGGCAGGGGAGATGTTGGCCGGTTTTGGGTCAGGCCGGATGGTATGAGGATGGGATGAATGACAGAATCTTAATGGAACATAGAATGTCGGGCAAACAAAAAATAAAGCAGGCATGGTTTGGATGCAAAATAAATATGGAAATTTGGAATAAAATGGCTTTGAATTTTAAACCGGGCTTTCTACAATTATAGTTTTAACAATTTGGTCTTCCATTGTTTAGTCCTGCACCTTTAGCTTTGGAAAATAATGGAATTTTGTGATATATTACTTTTTGCAAGATTATGATAAGGATGAAATGTTTTGGTGCATATTTTCTACATCTATAGTATATGATAGTTTTTTATACCGGCGCATGTCCAAATACTTTTGGGATCGGATGACGGAATATAATTTGGAAATTTGCGAGAGGAAATGGGATTGGTATAGGTTTTTCT